>DATLFZ010000503.1:0-6981 GCA_035540795.1 Beijerinckiaceae bacterium
AGGACCGCACGGTGTTGCGCAACCGGGTCTATTCGGGCTCGACGGTGATGTCGGCGGGCTTCGGCCTCGACAACGCCGTCCCGACCGCGGTGATGCCGCCGAACGAGCTCGCCCCCGTCCGCCAGGACACCTGGTCCTGGCCGAAATGGGGCCAGTTCGTCGAGACCAAGGGCAAGACCGGCGAGCCGGTCGACATACCCGAGGCGAAGGCGCTGATGGAGCTGCACGCCCGCTGGTTGGGGAGCGACGACCTCGGCGAGCGGGAGGAGGTCTGGCGCGCCATGCTGCAGAACCACGCCGAGCAGCAGTGGATCATCGGCACCGTCGCCGGCGCGCCCCACCCGGTGGTCGCCCGGTCCGCCCTGAAGAACGTGCCGAAATCCGCCTTCTACGGCTGGGAGCCGACGGCGCTCATGGGCGTCTACCGGCTCGACGAGTTCTTCTGGGACCTGCCGCCCCGCGAGAGCCGGCTCGAGACCGGGGCGGCGCGGCCATGATCCGCTTCGTCCTGCACCGGCTCGCCTCGACCGGGGTGACCCTCCTCGTCATCTCGGCGCTGATCTTCTTCATCATCAAGCTGCCGCCGGGCGACTTCCTGACGAACCAGATCGCCGAGCTGCGCGCCCAGGGGGAGGCCGCCTCCGTCGCCAAGGCCGAGTTCCTGATCAAGCAGTACGGCCTCGATCGGCCGGTCTGGGAGCAGTACCTGATCTGGATGGGCCTGTGGCCCGGCCCGCACGGCTTCTCGGGGCTGCTGCAGGGCGACTGGGGCTGGTCCTTCGAGTACGAGCGCCCGGTCAACGAGGTCGTCGGCAGCGCCCTGTGGCTGACGCTCCTCGTCAACCTCGTCGTGGTGATCTTCGTCCACGTGATGTCGATCCCGATCGCCATCTACTCGGCGACGCGCCAGTACTCGCTCGGCGACTACATGGCGACCTTCGTCGGCTATATCGGCCTCGCCACGCCGAACTTCCTGCTGGCGCTGATCCTCCTGTTCTACCTGAACCGCTGGTTCGGCATCTCGATCGGCGGCCTGTACGATCCCCAGTTCGAGGGGCGGCCCTGGACCTGGGAGAAGGTGCGCTCGCTCCTCTCCCATCTCATCGTGCCGACCATCGTCATCGGCCTCGGCGGCACCGCGGCCATGATCCGCCGCATGCGGGCGAACCTCCTCGACGAGCTCGGCAAGCAGTACTACGTGACCGCCAAGGCCAAGGGGCTGCCGCCGCGCCAGGCGCTGTTGAAATACCCCTTTCGGATGTCCTTGAATCCGTTCGTCTCCGACATCGGCAACCTGCTGCCGCACCTCGTTTCCGGGTCGGTGCTGGTGTCGCTGGTGCTGAGCCTGCCGACCGTCGGGCCGATCCTGTTGTCGGCGCTCAAGACTCAGGACCAGTTCCTCGCCGGCTTCATCCTGATGTTCGTCGCCGTACTGACGGTGGTCGGGATGATGATCTCCGACTTCCTCCTCGCCATGCTCGATCCCCGCATCCGGCTCGGAGCGCGCACGTGATGGTGCCCGCCAGCCCGCGCCACTTCGTCGACCCGCGCCCCTTCGACCCGGGCGCGACCGAGCCCACGGGAGCGGAGAGCGAGGAGTTCTACCGCGCCTCGTCCTGGCGGCTGATCTGGTGGAAGTTCCGCCGGCACCGGGTCGCCGTCGCCTCGGCCCTGGTGCTCCTCGCCCTCTACGCCATGGTGCCGTTCGTCGAGGTGATCGCGCCCTACACGCACACCCAGCGCCACGGCGACTTCCTGCACGCCCCGCCGCAGCGGGTTCACCTGTTCCACGAGGGCCGGCTCGTCGGGCCGTTCGTCTACCCCTACCGCTATTCCTTCGACCAGGAGACCTTTCGGCGGAACTACGTCGTCGACGAGAGCCGGCCGCAGCCGATCCGGTTCTTCTGCCGCGGCAACCCCTACCTGTTCTGGGGCGCGCTGCCGGCCGACGTCCACCTCCTCTGCCCGCCCCGGGACGGGACCATGTTCCTCCTCGGCACCGACCGGCTTGGGCGCGACCTGTTCTCGCGCATCATTTACGGGGCGCGCATCTCCCTGACGATCGGGCTCTTCGGCATCGCCGTCTCGTTCGCGCTGGGGCTCTTCTTCGGCGGGCTCGCCGGCTATCTCGGCGGCTGGGTCGACCACGTCATCCAGCGGATGATCGAGATCCTGCGCTCCCTGCCGGAGCTGCCGTTGTGGCTCGCCCTGTCCGCCGCGCTCCCGGCGACCTGGAGCCCGATCCTCGTCTTCTTCGGCCTCACCATCATCCTCGCCCTCCTCGACTGGCCGGGGCTCGCCCGCGCGGTCCGCTCCAAGCTGCTCGCCTTGCGCGAGGAGGATTTCGTGCGCGCGGCGGAGTTCATGGGGGCGTCGCGCAGCCGCATCATCGCGCGCCACCTCATCCCGAACTTCATGAGCCACCTGATCGCCTCGGCGACCCTGTCGATCCCCTCGATGATCCTCGGCGAGACCGCCCTGTCGTTCCTCGGGCTCGGCCTGCGTCCGCCGGTGACGAGCTGGGGCGTCCTCCTCAACGAGGCCCAGAACCTCGCCGCCGTGCAGCTCTATCCGTGGCTGCTCCTGCCGATGGTGCCGGTGATCGTGGTGGTGCTCGCCTTCAACTTCATGGGAGACGGCCTGCGTGACGCCGCCGACCCTTACCACTGAGCCGCCGGCCGTCGCCCCCGCCGCGGCGCGGGAGGACGGGCCGGCGGGGCTCCACGCGGCGGCGGCCGCCCGGATCGCCGGGCGCAGCGCCCGGGTCGGGGTGATCGGGGTCGGCTACGTCGGCCTGCCGCTGGCGCGGGCCGCCGTCGGCCGGGGCGGCTTTCCCGTTCTCGCCTTCGACGTCGACCCCGTGAAGGTGGAGGCGCTCAACCGCGGGGAATCGTACCTGAGCCACGTGGAGGCCGCGAGCGTCGCCCGCATGCGCGCCGGCGGCCGCTTCGAGGCGACCGGCGACTTCGACCGACTCGCCGAATGCGACGTGGTGCTGATCTGCGTGCCGACGCCGCTGACGCGGCAGCGCGAGCCCGACCTCTCCTACGTGGTCGATACCGCCCGGGCGGTGGCGGCGCGGGCGCGCCCGGGCCAGCTCGTGGTGCTCGAATCGACCACCTATCCGGGCACGACCCGGGACGTCCTCGGGCCGATCTTCCGGGAGCGCGGCCTGCGCATCGACGAGGACTTGTTCCTCGCCTTCTCGCCGGAGCGGGAGGACCCGGGCAATTCCGGCTTCGACACGAGCACGATCCCCAAGATCGTCGGCGGCGAGGGCGAGCGCAGCCTCGCGCTGGCGACGTCCTTCTACGGCGCCTTCGTCGACAGGGTGGTGCCGGTCTCCTCGACCGCCGTCGCCGAGGCGGTCAAGATCACCGAGAACGTGTTCCGCTCGGTCAACATTGCCCTCGTGAACGAGCTCAAGGTCGTGTTCGGCGCCATGGGCATCGACGTGTGGGAGGTCATCGAGGGGGCAAAGACCAAGCCCTTCGGCTACATGCCCTTCTATCCCGGGCCCGGGCTCGGCGGTCATTGCGTGCCGATCGACCCGTTCTACCTCGCCTGGAAGGCGCGGGAGACCGACACCCCGACCCGCTTCATCGAGCTCGCGGGCGAGATCAACACTGCGATGCCCTTCTTCGTCGCCGACAAGCTCGCCCGCGCCCTCGACCTGCGCCGCGGCCGCGGGCTCGCCGGAACGCCCGTCCTGGTCCTCGGCCTCGCCTACAAGAAGAACGTCGACGACCTGCGCGAGAGCCCGGCGCTGCGGCTGATGGAGATCCTCGAGGACCGCGGCGCCCGGGTCGACTACCACGACCCCTTCATCCCGGTGATCCCGCCGACGCGCCGCCACGCCGGGCTCGCCGGCCGGCGCAGCGTCCCCGTCGAGGCCTTCTCGGGCTACGCCGCCGCGGTCGTCGTGACCGACCACGACCGGGTCGATTACGGGGCGCTCGTGCGCGATCTTCCCCTCGTCGTCGACACCCGCAACGTCTGCGCCCGGCTCGGCCTGCCGATGGACAAGGTCGTGAAGGCCTAGCCCAGCGCCGCGACGAGCCGGGAGCCCGCCTCGTTGAAGAGCAGCCAGTCGGAGGGCTCCTCGCCCTGCAGCCCGCGCGAGGCCTCCGCCGGAAGCCATGCGCCCTCCGCCGCGCACAGGGCGGCGTAGCCCGCGAAGGCGTGCGCCAGGCGGCCGGCGGCGTCGCGGAGCGCCTGCGGCCCCCGCGCCTCGGCGTACAGGCCCGGGTGGAGCGACAGGAGCAGGGCGAAGGGCCGTCCCTCGCCGAGGCGCGGCAGGAGCGGCCCGACATCGTACTCGGCCCCTTCCACGTCGACCTTGGCGAGGAGCGGCTCGCCCGGCGAAAGGTCCGCGGCGAGCGCGTCGACCGTCACCGTGGGCACGAGCCAGCCCTCCGGCGCGTCCTCGAACAGGACGCTCGACATGGAATCCCCCGGCTTGCGCCGGGCCCCGAGGCGGACGGGCCCGGTTCCGGCCGCGAGGGCCCGGTCGCTCACGGCGACCCGCGCGCGCAGATCCGGGTTCGCGGCGAGGTTGGCGAGGAGCTGCTCCCGCGCCGCCGGGTCCGGCTCGAGGGCGAGAACCCGGGCGCCGCGGGCCGCGGCGAGGAGGGCCGTGGGGCCGACCCACGCGCCGACGTCGAGGAAGGCCGTTCCCGGCCCCGCGATCGCCGCGACGGCGGCGAGCGTGTGGGGCTCCCACGCGCCGCGCTCCACCCGCGCCCAGAAGGTCGGCTGCCGGTCGGCGAGGGCGACGCGAACGCCGGTGGCACCGAGGGCCGCGGTTCGGCCGGTCTCCCCCATGGAATTCAATCCGACCCTCGCTCAGTGCGCCGGGGCAGCCTGCCACGGCCGCGCCCTCCCGCGAAGCGCGATCCGCGTCGGGTCGGCGATCACGCCTTTGCGCGCTCCCGCGAAGCTGCGCCTGTGCTAGATTCCGCCCGTGCCATCCGGAGGCTCGGGATGACCGAAGCCGGTCCCGTCTTCGCCGCGCTGAGGCAATCGGCCGATCCGCAGGTCGTCCGCGTGATCGAGGAGCTCGTCGAGCACGGCTCGGACCGGGACCTCAACCGGATCAACCCCCTCGCCTTCGCGGCCAAGCGCGGCCTCGACGAGGAGCGGACCATCGCCGCCTTCCTCCACGCCGCCCGCCTCGGTCTGTTCGAGATCGCCTGGAACGTCCTGTGCCCCGGCTGCGGCGGCGTCCTCGACACGGGCGCGACGCTCAAGACGGTGCACCAGGAGGCGTATCACTGCTCGCTCTGCGCGGCCGGCTACGAGCCGACCCTCGACGAGATGGTCGAGGTCACCTTCACGGTCGCTCCGCGCGTGCGCCGGATCGCCGCCCACGATCCGGGCACCCTGCCGCCCGTCGAATACTACCGGCAGATCTTCTGGAGCTCGGGCCTCGACCTGCCGGACGACCTCGAGGAGCGGTTCGAGCGCATCGTCCTGGAGCTCGTCGAACTCGGGCCGGGCGAAAAGGCCTTCGTGTCGCTCCAGCTTCCGTCCGAGTTCGTGATCATCTTCGACGCGGTGACCCACGCGACCCAGTTCCTCGACGTGCAGGGGGAGCCGACGACCGAGCGGCAGAACCTCTCCATGGTGATCGGCCGCGCCCACGCGCCGAACGAGACCGTCGCCATGCGCCCCGGGCCGCTGCGGCTCGCCCTCGAGAACCACACGGACCGCCGCGTGCTCCCGAACGTGTGCATCGCCGGGGACGAGCTCCACGAGCTCCTCGGCCGGCGCAGGCCCTTCCTCACGGCGAAGCGGCTCCTGTCGAACCAGACGTTCCGCGACATCTACCGCACCGACACGCTGGACATCGACCAGCGCCTCAAGATCACGAGCCTCACCTTCCTGTTCACGGACCTGAAGGGCTCGACCGAGCTCTACGAGCGGGTCGGGGACCTCGCCGCCTTCGACCTGGTGCGGGCCCATTTCCGCGTGCTGCAGGAGATCGTCGCCGCGGAGGCCGGGGCGGTCGTCAAGACGATCGGCGATGCGGTGATGGCGACCTTCCCGACGCCGGACCGGGCGCTCGCCGCGGCCCTGCGGATGCGCGAGGCGATGCGCGCGCTCAACCTCGAGCGCGGGCGGGAGGACCTCCTCCTCAAGATCGGCCTCCACGAAGGGCCGTGCCTCGCGGTCAACCTCAACGACCGGCAGGACTATTTCGGCCAGACGGTCAACATCGCCGCCCGCGTCCAGAACCTCGCCAAGACGGACGCGATCTTCGCGACCGGGGCGGTCGTCGAGGCACCCCGGGCTTCCGACGTGCTCGACCGCAACGGAGTCGCGTCGGTGACGACGCTCGCCACCCTGCGCGGCATCGAGCACGAGGTCCGGGTCTACGAGCTCCGCTGAAGCCGGGCCTCGCTCATTTCGGCTGCATGCGCAGCGCGCCGTCGAGGCGGATGACCTCGCCGTTGAGCATGTCGTTGTCGATGATCGCCCGCACGAGCTTGGCGTATTCCTCCGCCTTGCCGAGGCGGGACGGGAACGGGACGCTCGCCTCCAGCGCCTTGCGATAATCCTCCGGCACGCTCTCGAACATCGGCGTGTGGAACAGGCCCGGCATGATGGTCATGACCCGAATGCCGTAGCCGGAGAGGTCGCGGGCGACCGGGAGCGTCATGCCGACGACCGCCGCCTTGGAGGCCGCGTAGGCGGCCTGGCCGATCTGACCGTCGGTCGCCGCGACCGAGGCCGTGCTGACGATCACGCCGCGGCCGCCGTCCGCGGTGACCGGATCGAGGCCGGCCATGGCGGCCGCGGACTTGGCGATCATGAGGTAGGTGCCGACCAGGTTGACCTCGACGGCGCGCCGGAAGGTGGCGAGGTCGTGCGGCACGAATTCGCCCGTGTCGCGCTTCTTCGACACGGTGCGCTTGCCCGGCGCGATGCCGGCGCAGTTGACGAGGACGCGCTCGACGCCGTTCGCCTTGCGCGCCTTGG
>DATLFZ010000504.1:0-6926 GCA_035540795.1 Beijerinckiaceae bacterium
GGGTAGCCCTTGATGCGGGGGGCGGTGCCGAAGGGCGTGGTGGCGCCTTTCGGAGTCGCGAGCGTGATCGTGTCGCCGACGTGCAGCGACAGCCCCTCGGCGAGCCGGCGGCCGACGGCGACGCCGTCGCCCTTGCCGAACTCGGCGAGGGAGCCCTGGCGGACGTTCTGCCCGATGGCCTCGATCCGGGGCATGTCGACGGGGCGCACCCCGCGCACGAGGACGCCGCTGCCGTTGTAGGGGGAGGAGGCGAAGGCCTGGCCCTCGACGAGCGGCACCGCCCGGCGCACGCCGGGCACCCGCGCGACCCGTTCGGCGACGCCCGCGTAGTCCGTGAGCGCCCGCTCGATCGGGCCGATGAAGATGTGCCCGTTGATGCCGACGATCTTGGACAGGAGCTCGGTGCGGAAGCCGTTCATCACCGAGAGGACGATGATCAGCGTCGCGACGCCCAGCATGATGCCGAGGAACGAGAACCCGGCGATGACCGAGACAAACCCCTCCCGGCGCCGGGTGCGCAGGTAGCGCCCGGCGAGCATCCACTCGAACCGGGCGAAGGGACGCGGGGTCCGGGCCGGCTCCATCGCGCGGCTCAGGCCTTCAGCCGCGGGACGACGTCCGCGACGGGGAGGAGCTCGCGCTCGCCCCCGGCCCGGCGCTTCAACTCGACCTTGCCCTCGGCGAGGCCCTTCGGCCCGACCACCACCTGCCAGGGAATGCCGATCAGGTCGGCGGTGGCGAATTTCGCCCCCGGCCGCTCGTCGCGGTCGTCGTAGAGCACGTCGAGGCCGGCCGCTTCGAGCTCGGCGTAGAGGCGCCGGCAGGTCTCGTCGGTGGCGCCGTCGCCGACCTTGAGGTTGAGGAGCCCGACGTCGAAGGGCGCCGCCGCCTGCGGCCACACGATCCCGGCCTCGTCGTGGCTCGCCTCGATCAGGGCGGCGACGAGCCGGGTCGGGCCGATGCCGTAGGAGCCCATGTGGACAATGTGCTCCTGGCCGTCCGGGCCGGTGACCTTGGCGCCCATGGGTTCGGAGTACTTGGTGCCGAAATAGAAGATGTGGCCGACCTCGATCCCGCGCGCGGAGAGCCGCTTGTCCTCGGGCATCGCCGAAAAGGCGGCGGCATCGTGCATCTCGGAGGTCGCGGCGTAGAGGGAGGTCCATTTCTGGACGATCCCCTCGAGGGCGGCGACGTCGTCGAAATCCGTGTCCGCGCCCGGCGTCGGGAAGTCCAGGTAGTCGCGGTGGCAGAACACCTCGCTCTCGCCGGTCGAGGCGAGGATGATGAACTCGTGGCTGAGGTCGCCGCCGATCGGGCCGGTATCGGCGCGCATCGGGATCGCCTTCAGCCCGAGCCGGGCGAAGGTGCGCAGATAGGCGACGAACATCTTGTTGTAGGAGTGCCGGGCGCCGGCCTGGTCGAGGTCGAAGGAATAGGCGTCCTTCATCAGGAACTCGCGCGAGCGCATCACGCCGAAGCGCGGCCGCACCTCGTCCCGGAACTTCCACTGGATGTGGTAGAGGTTGAGCGGCAGGTCCTTGTAGGAGCGCACCGAGGCCCGGAAGATGTCGGTGACCATCTCCTCGTTGGTCGGCCCAAAAAGCATCGCCCGGTCCTGCCGGTCGCGGATGCGCAGCATCTCCTTGCCGTAATCGTTGTAGCGGCCGCTCTCGATCCAAAGGTCGGCCGACTGGATCGTCGGCATCAGGATCTCGATGGCGCCGGACCGGTTCTGCTCCTCCCGGATGATGCGGTTGATCTTGTCGAGGACGCGCAGGCCCAGCGGCAGCCACGAATAGATCCCCGCCGCCTGCTGGCGGACGAGGCCGGCCCGCAGCATGAGCCGATGGGAGACGATCTCCGCCTCCTTCGGGGTCTCGCGCAGGATCGGGAGGAAGTAGCGGCTCAGGCGCATGGGAGGATCCGGTCGGGCGCAGCGGCGCCGTTCGCGCCCGCACACACCATGGGGAGGGACAAAAAACAAGGCGAAGCCGAGGCGGCGGGGCCCGCGGGACGGCCGCGGCTGCCGAAATCCGCCGCATCTGCAAAAAATTGCGACAGTGAATGCCCTTTTTGCTGACAGCCCGAAAAGGTGCGGCTATAAGCTGCGCCCGGGTAGCCCATAAGCCGCGCGGCGGTGCGGGGCGGTCCGAGTCTCGGGAGGAAACCACGGCCCAGACCGCCGGCCGAAGGCCAGGCGGCGGCAACAGCCAGGGGTCCAGCGCCGAAAAGGCGCGTCTCGCAAGGCTTCGGCCTTGCGTTTTTGTTTGCGGGGCCCGTCAGCCCCAGGGCTCGCCCCGGGCGAGGCGCTCCGCGAGCGCCTCCGCGGAGGCCTCGAACAGGCGCTCGCCCTTGTCCGCGGAGGCGCGGCGGGCATCGCCGATGACCCCGCTCGGGGTGATCTCCTTGAACGAGCGCCAGCGGTTGAGCGGCATCTGCAGCACGGTGCCGGCCCGGGTCGCCGCCGGGCCGACCGCCTCCGAAAGGCGGTCGCGCGCCACCAGGTCCGGCTCGATCGCCATCATCATCGAGGTCTCGCCCTCGCAGGCGTGCAGGATCGAGCGCTGGTCCTCGAGGATGTCCTTGTAGGCCTCCTCGGCGATGACCCAGTAGCTCGTGGTGGCGATCGGGTTGTCGAGCTCGCGGGTGAGCTCGACCGTCAGCGCGTGCAGCGCGGTCATGTTGCCGCCGTGGCCGTTGACGATGATGATGCGCGAGAAGCCCGCGCGCAGGATCGAGCGGCAGATCTCGCGCAGCACCGCATGGTAGGTCGGCACCGTGAGGGTGAAGCTGCCGCCGAGCGCCACGTGGTGCTCGGCGAGGCCGATCCACAGGGTCGGCGCCACCACCGCGGGGGTTCCGCGCTCCTCGAGCTTGACGGCGGCGCGCCGGCACACCTCGCCGCACAGGTAGCCGTCGACGCCGGTCGCGAGGTGCGGCCCGTGCTGCTCGGTCGAGGCCACCGGGAGAATCGCAAGCGCGCCGGCCGCGGCCTTCGCGTTCAGCTCGTCGGCGCGCAGCCGGGCCCATTCCACGTTCATGCGAGCGTCCCCTTGTCCCCTGCCCGAGCGCCGCCGCGGTTTGACCTCGGCCGCGCTTGCGGGCAGCGTAGCCTGAGAACCCGAAGAAGGGCTAGACGGAGGCCCCCATGAAGACCGTTCTGGTTCCCACCTCCCCGCACGAGCTGATGGGATCGGTGCTCGCGACGGCGCACCTGATGGCCCGGCGATTCGACAGCTACGTCGAGGGCTTCGCCCTGCGGCCGGCTCTCACGGAGTACATCCCCTTCGACATGGTCGGCGGGCTGACCTGGGTGCGCGACGACGCCGCCGACGAGGAGGCGGTGCGCCGCTCCCGGCAGATGTTCGAGACCTTCATGCGCGACAAGGGCGTGCCCTACGCCCGGGAGGAGGGCGGCCTGTCCTACGGCTGGCTCGAGAAGGCCCAGGCGGGGGACGAGTTCGTGGCGAGCTACGGCCGGGTGTTCGACCTCACCGTCCTCGGCCGACCGGTGACCGAGCAGGCCTATCCGAGCATGGCGACGCTGGAGGCGGTGCTGTTCGAGAGCGGCCGGCCCATCCTGATCGCGCCGCCGACCGCCCCGACGAGCCTCGGCGACACCATCGTGATCGCCTGGAACGGCAGCACCGAGACCGCCCGCACCACCGCCGACGGCATGCCGTTCCTGCACAAGGCGCAGCGGGTCGTGGTGCTCACGGTGGAGGGCGGCAACGTTCCCGGGCCGTCCGGGGAGGAACTCGCCCGCTGCCTGCGCCGCAACGGCATCCCGGCCGAGGCGCGGACGGTCACGCCGGAGCGGCGAAGCGTCGGCGAGACGATCCTCGACCAGGCGGCCGCCCTCGGCTGCGACCTCCTGATCAAGGGCGCCTACACCCAGAGCCGGCTGCGCCAGATGATCTTCGGCGGCGCGACGAGCCACATCCTCGCCGAGGCGCAGCTGCCCGTGCTGATGTCCCACTGAGGCTCAGCGGGCCGGCACGGGAATCGTCGGCGGCGTCGAATCGCCCGCGCCGAGGGGGCGCTGCATCAGGACGGTGGCGAGCCAGCGTCCGTGCTTGTGGCCGACCGGCTCGAGCACGCCCGCGTGCCGGAAGCCGAGGGATTCGTGCAGGCGGATCGAGGCGGCGGAGGCGCGGTCGCCGATCACCGCCACCATGAGCCGGAAATCCCGCGCCTCGCAGGCGTCGATCAGCGCCGACAGGAGCGCGCGCCCGACCCCCCTCCCCTGCGCGTCCGGCGCCACGTAGACCGAATCCTCGACGGTCGAGCGATAGGCCGGCCGCGGCCGGTAGGCGCCCGCATAGGCGTAGCCGAGGACGCGCCCGTCCTCCTGCGCCACGAAATAGGGGAAGCCGCCCTCAAGGAGCGCGGCCCGCCGCCGCGCCATCTCCTCGACGGAGGGCGGTTCGAGCTCGAACGAGGCCGTGCCGTGCGCGACCGCGTGGGCGTAGATCGCCGCGACGGCGGGCAGGTCGGCGTCGACGGAGGGGCGCACGATCGGCATGGCTTCGCCTCTACGCCAGGAGGCGGAAACGAAAAAGCCCCGGCCGAGGCCGGGGCTTTCGGTGTCCGGAGGTTTCCCGGCGGTCACTCGTTGCGGTTGCCGACGAGCGCCAGGAGGAACTGGAACATGTTGATGAAGTCGAGGTAGAGCGTCAGCGCTCCGAAGATCGAGGCCTTGGCGGCCGCCTCGGCGTCCCAGTTGCCGAACAGGTACATCTCCTTGAGCTTCTGCGTGTCCCAGGCGGTGAGGCCCGCGAAGATCAGCACGCCGATCACCGAGATGGCGAACTGCAGCGCGCTCGAGGCGAGGAAGATGTTCACGACCATGGCGAGCAGGAGCCCGATCAGGCCCATGATCAGGAACGAGCCCATCCCCGACAGGCTGCGCTTCGTGGTGTAGCCCCACAGGCTGAGCGAGCCGAAGGCCGCCGCCGTGATGAAGAACACCTGGACCACGCTCGCGCCGGTGTAGCGGATCAGGAGCGTGGAGAGCGAGGCGCCCATCACCGCCGCGAAGGCGAAGAAGGTGAGCCGCGCCGAGGCCGCGCTCATCCGCTCCATGCGGAACGTGAAGAAGAAGATGAAGGCGAGCGGCGCCAGCGCCACCACCCACATCAGCGGGGTGCCGTAGAGCGTCTGCCCGAACGGCGTCAGGGCCATGCGGCCGCCGACGGTCGTGACCGCGAGCATGTTGATCCCGAGCGCGACGAGGGCCGAGATCGCGAGGCCCAGGATCATGTTGTTGTACACGCCCAGCATGAAGGCGCGCAGGCCCTGGTCGACTTCCGCCTGGGACCGGGCGTACGTGGTCCCCCAGGCCGTGGGATTCGGGTTGTACTGCTGCATGGGAGTCCTCTCGAGAAACTCTCTGCGTGGGGTTCCTGCTGAGGGCGCACGCGGACCCTCGACGGCCGAAGCCGGCGTCCCCGGGAATATGGATTTTTTGCCAAGCCTGCGCAAGGGGGAACCGCCGTGCGGACCCCGTGTGCGAAGAAGAGTAAAGACTACTTGAACGCCGCCCGGCCATTCGACGCCGAACAGATGTGAATAGAAGCTGGCCGGGGTCAGAGATTGCGCAGATACGGCGCGGGTTTTTGGCTCAGAATGCGCCAGGTCCCAAGAAGTCCGAGCACCACCGCCACCACCACCGCGAGCGCCGCGGCGAGGATGGGGCCCCGGGGCTCGAGGGCGAAGTCCATGTTCATGACCCGGGTGACGATGGCGTAGCCGGCGACCGCCCCCGCCAGCACCCCAAACACGGCCGTGGCGAGCCCGAGCGCCCCGTATTCGAGGCCGTAGGCGGTCAGCAGCCGCGCCCGGGTGGCGCCGAGCGTCTTCAGCACGACCGCGTCGTAGAGGCGGGCCCGGTGGCCGGCGGCCAGCGCCCCGGCGAGGACCAGAACGCTCGCGAGCAGCGCGATGCCGCTCGCGCCGCGGATCGCGAAGACGAGCTGCGCCACGAGGTCGTTGACCGCCTGGAGGGCCTCCTTGACCCGCACGCTCGTCACCGCCGGGAAGGCGCGGGCCGTCTCGCGCAGGATCACCGCCTCCTTGTCCGGGTCGAAGCCGCCCGGCAGGGTGACGGTGGCGAGGTGCATGTGCGGCGCCCCGGCGAAGGTGTTCGGCGAGAACACCATGACGAAGTTGATGCCGAGCGTGCGCCACTCGATCGCCCGCAGGCTCGCCACGGTGGCGGTGATGTTGCGCCCGAGCACGTTGACCGTGACCTCGTCGCCGACGCTGAGGCCGAGCGCCTGGGCGATGCGCTCGTCGAAGGAGACGAGCGGCCGGCCGCGGTGGTCGGGAGCCCACCATTCCCCGGCGACGACCCGGGAGCCTTCCGGCACCGTCGCCGCGTAGGTGATGCCCCGGTCGCCGTCGAGCACCCAGGCGAACTCCTCCGAGGTGCGGATCTGCGACACCGGCACGCCGCGCAGGGCGACGAAGCGGCCGCGCATCATCGGCACCCGCTCGACCTCCGCCGCGGGAGCGAGGTCCTTGAGGAAACCCTCGAAGCGGGGGGCCTCGGCGTTGGGGATGTCGAGGAAGTAGAAGCTCGGGGCGCGCTCCGGGAGCGTGCGGGTGAGCTGGCGGGTGAGGTTCGAATCGATCACCGCGAGGGCCGACAAGAGGGTGATGCCGAGCCCGAGCGACAGCACCAGGGACGGCGTCAGGGCGCCCGGCCGGTGGAGGTTGGCGAGGGCGAGGCGCGGCGCCGCCCGGCGCGGGCGCGGCAGCCGGCGCGCGAGCGCCATCAGCCCCGCCGCGACGATGCGCAGGAGCACGAAGGCGCCCGCCGCCGAGGCGATGAAGATCAGCGCGATGCGCCGGTCGTAGGCCGCGAGCAGGGACAGGGCGAGGAGGGCCGCGACCGCGCCCAGGAGCACGGCGAGGTAGCGCCG
>DATLFZ010000505.1:0-3339 GCA_035540795.1 Beijerinckiaceae bacterium
CTCGTCGGCCACCTCGCCCGGATCTGCGGGCTGGAAGGGGTCGAGGCCGAGCCGGAGGCGCTCGCGGCGATCGCCCGCGCGGCGGAGGGCTCGGTGCGCGATTCCCTGTCGCTCCTCGACCAGGCGATCGCCCACGGGGCCGGCCGGGTCGCGGCGGCGACCGTGCGCGACATGCTCGGCCTCGCCGACCGCACGCAGGTCATCGGCCTGTTCGAGGCGGTGATGCGCGGCGACGTGCCGGCGGCCTTCTCGGCCCTGCGGGCCCAATACGATGCCGGCGCGGACCCGGCGGTGATCCTCTCCGATCTCGCCGCCTTCACCCACCTCGTGACGCGCCTGAAGCTGGTGCCCGACGCCGCCGCCGACCCGGCCCTGTCAGAGGCGGAGCGCACGAGCGGCGCGGAGTTCGCCCGCCGCCTCTCCGTCGGGGCGCTCTCGCGGGCCTGGCAGATGCTCCTGAAGGCGGTGCCGGAGGTGCAGACCGCCCCGCGCGCCCTCGCCGCGGCCGAGATGGCGCTGGTGCGCCTGTGCTACGCCGCCGACCTGCCCTCTCCCGAGGAGGCGCTGCGGGCGCTGAAGGACGGCGCGCCCCTTTCGGTGGCCGGACCGGCGCCGGCCGGGCCGGCCGCTCCCTTGGCGCGGGACCGGCCGAGCCCCGGCCCTTCGGCCGGCGGTCCGGCGCTCGCCCCGCGACCGCAGGCGGAGGCCGCCCCCGGGCCGCGTCTCGCCCGGTTCGAGGATGTGGTGGCGCTCGCCGGCGAGCGGCGCGACATCGGCCTCAAGGCGGCGCTCGAGCGCGACGTGCGCCTCGTGCGCTTCGAGGAGGGCCGGATCGAGTTCGCCCTCGCCGAGGGCGGCAGCCGGACGCTCGCCAACGACCTGACCCGGGCGCTCGCCGACTGGACCGGCCGGCGCTGGGTCGTCGCCCTCTCCTCGGAGTCGGGCGCGCCGACCCTGCACGAGCGCCGCCGCGCCGCCGAGCGCGACCGGCGGGAGGGCGCCGCCGGCCATCCCCTCGTGCGCGCCGTCCTCGACAGCTTCCCGGGGGCGGAGATCGTCGACGTGCGCGAGCGCCCGGCGGAGCCCGAGCTGGAGGCGGAACCGCCGGCCGAAGGCGAGATTGACGGCGACCGGGACTGACAGGAGACCACCATGCGCGACCTCATGGGCCTCATGAAGCAGGCGCAGGCCATGCAGGAGAAGATGCAGGCCGTGCAGGCCGAGCTCGACACCCTCGAGGTCGAGGGATCCGCCGGCGGCGGCGTCGTCGCCGTGAAGATGACCGCCAAGGGCCAGGTGAAGGCGGTGTCGCTCGACCCCTCGCTCCTGAACCCGGACGAGAAGGAGATCGTGGAGGATCTCCTCGTCGCCGCCCTCAACGACGCCCGCGCCAAGGCCGAGCGGACCACGCAGGAGCGCCTGTCCGAGGTCACCAAGGGCCTGCCCCTGCCGCCCGGCATGAAGCTCTTCTGACCGCATGGGCCAGATCGCCGGTCCCGAGATCGAGCGCCTCGTCCAGCTGCTCGCCCGGCTTCCGGGTCTCGGCCCGCGCTCGGCGCGGCGCGCCGCGCTCCACCTCCTCAAGAAGCGCGAGCAGCTCCTCGGCCCCCTCGCCGAGGCGATGCGGGTCGCGAACGAGCGCATCGTCGTGTGCCGCACCTGCGGCAACGTCGACACCGCCGATCCCTGCACCATCTGCCGCGACCCGCGCCGGGACCCGACCATCCTGGTCGTGGTCGAGGACGTCTCGGACCTGTGGGCGCTCGAGCGCGCCGGCGCCGCGCCGGGCCGCTTCCACGTCCTCGGGGGCGTGCTCTCGGCGCTCGACGGGGTGCGCCCCGAGCACCTGAACCTCGACCGGCTCGTCGCCCGCGCGTCGGAGCCCGGGGTGGCCGAGGTCATCCTCGCGCTCAACGCCACCGTCGACGGCCAGACCACGGCCCACTACGTCACCGAGCTTCTCGCCCACCTGCCCGTGAAGGTGACGAAGCTCGCCCACGGCGTGCCCGTCGGCGGCGAACTCGACTTCCTCGACGAGGGCACGCTTTCCGCCGCGATCCGCCAGCGCACCGCCTTCTGAGCCGGGGCGCGCCGCGCCGGTCAGGCGGCGCTGCGGCTGCGGCCCATGCGGCCGCGGGCCATCGCCACCGCGGTGCGGAAGGCGGCGATCGTGGCGCCCGAATCAGCCTGGCCCTGGCCGACGATGTCGTAGGCGGTGCCGTGGGCGGGCGTGCAGATCGGAACCGGCATGCCGCCGAGGATGGTCACGCCGGCGGTGAAGCCGAGCAGTTTCAGGGCGATCTGGCCCTGGTCGTGGTACATGCTGACCACCACGTCGAAATCGCCGCGCTTCGCCCGCAGCCAAACGGTGTCGGCCGGAAACGGCCCCTCGGCGGCGATCCCCTCCGCCTTGGCGTCCTCGACGGCCGGGGCGATCACGTCGATCTCCTCGCGCCCGAACAGGCCGCCTTCGCCCGCATGGGGGTTGTAGCCGGCGACGGCGAGGCGCGGGCGCTCGACGCCGGCGGCGCGGAGCGTCCGGTCCGCGTCGCGGATGCCCTCCAGCACCTCCGCCCGGGTGAGGAGCGCAGAGACCTGCGCCATCGGCACGTGCGAGGTGACGCGGGCGTTCCAGAGATTGCCGAGGCGGTTGTACTCGGAGCAGCGGCCGGCGAAGCCGAGTCGGTCGGCGGCCCAATGGATCTCGTCGAGGTACGGGTTTCCGGCGAGCTTGAGCGCCTGCTTGTTGAACGGCGTGAAGCAGATCGCGTCGACCTTGCCCTCCTTGCCGAGGTCGAGGGCGAGTCCGAAGTTCTTCATGGCGAAGCCGCCGCTCTCGCGGGAGGCGACGCCTTGCGGGATCGCGGTCGCGTTCGCGTGGCCGGCGTCGATCAGGACGGGCCGGCCCGGAGCGGCCGCCGCCGGCTCCCGCGCCTGCGGCACCTCGAGGGCGACCCCCGCGGCGCGGGCGCCGGCGGCGAGCACGCCCGCGTCGCCGATCACTGCGACCGCCGCCTCGCGGATCTCGTCCTTGGCGGCCAGAAGCTTCGCGGCGAGCTCGGCGCCGATGCCGGCGGCGTCGCCCATCACCAGCGCGATGCGGGGTGCGTTCATGATGCGCTCCTTTCGGTCTCGGAGACGACCGCCCCGGACGCGAACAGTTCCTCGATCTCCTGGGCCGAGAAGCCGTGCTCCTGCAGCACCTCGCGCCCGTGCTGGCCGTAGAGCGGCGCGCCGCGCTGCGGCCCGCCGGGCGTGCGCGAGAATTTTACCGGCAGGCCGAGCGTCGGCACCGGCCCGAGCTTCGCGTGCGGCACCTCGACCACCATGTCGCGGGCC
>DATLFZ010000506.1:0-10693 GCA_035540795.1 Beijerinckiaceae bacterium
CATGATCCCCGGCCTGTTCCCCGTCGCGAAGCGCTTCCTGCACGCGATCGACCCCGAGACGGCGCACGACCTCACCATCAAGAGCCTGGCGCTGCTGCCGGCGCGCACCCCGCCGCAGGACGATCCCCGCCTCGCCGTCGAGGCCTTCGGCCGGCGCTTCCCGAACCCGGTCGGGCTCGCGGCCGGACTCGACAAGCAATGCGAGGCGGTCGACGGGCTTTTGGGTCTCGGCTTCGGCTTCGTCGAGGTCGGCGGGGTGGTGCCGAAGCCGCAGCCCGGCAACCCGCGCCCGCGGGTGTTCCGCCTGCCCCGGGACGGGGCGGTGATCAACCGCTACGGCCTCAACAGCGAAGGGCTCGAGGCGGCCCGGGAACGCCTCGCCCGGCGCAAGGGGCGACCGGGCATCGTCGGCGTGAACATCGGCGCCAACAAGGACTCTTCGGACCGGATCGCCGATTACGTGACCTGCGTCGACAGGCTCGCCGGCCTCGTCGACTTCCTCACCGTCAACGTGTCCTCGCCCAACACGCCGGGCCTGCGCGACCTCCAGGGCGAGGCCTTCCTCGACGACCTCCTCGCCCGGGTCGTGGAGGCGCGCGACCGCGCCGACGTCCTGCGGCGGGAGCGGACCGCCATCCTCCTCAAGATCGCCCCCGACATCGCCCTCGACGGCCTCGACGCCATGGTCGCAACGGCCGAGAAGCGGGGCATCGACGGCCTCATCGTCTCCAACACCACCGTGGCCCGGCCCGACACCCTGGCGGAGAAGGAACTCGCCCGGGAGGCGGGCGGCCTGTCGGGGCGGCCGCTCTTCGCGCCCTCGACCCGGCTTCTCGCCGAGACCTATCTCCGCGCCGGCGACAACCTGCCCCTCGTCGGCGTCGGCGGGATCGACTCGGCCGAGGCCGCCTGGACCAAGATCCGGGCCGGCGCGCGCCTCGTCCAGCTCTACACCGCGCTCGTCTACGAGGGTCCGGAGCTGATCGGCGCGATCAAGGAGGGGCTCGTCCAGCGGCTCTCGCAGACGGGTCTCGCCTCCCTCGCCTCCGTGGTCGGCCGCGACGCGGCCCGGATTGCGCAGGGCGATCTCAGCTGAAGGTGCGGGCGGACAGGCGCGGGAACAGGAGCGCCTGCCCCGCCCCGCGCACCGCCAGGAAGGCGAGAAAGGCGATCCACAGGCCGTGGTTGCCGAGGCCTTCCGCGCCGACGAGCACGGCGACGTAGAGGCCGAAGGAAAGTAGCATCAGGTCGCGCATCGCCCGCGTCCAGGTCGCGCCGATATAGATGCCGTCGAAGGCGAAGGCGACCGAGCCGGCGAGCGGCGACAGGGCGGCGTAGGGCAGGAACGTGCGCGCATGCGCCCGCACCTCGGCGTTGGTCGACACGAAGTCGATGAAGGCCGCCCCGCCGACATAGAACAGGGCGGAGACCGCGAGGCCGAAGCCGACGCTCCATTCGAGGGAAAGGAGGGCGGCGCGGCGGAAGCGGGCGCGGTCGCGGGCGCCGACCGCCTGGCCGCACAGGGCCTCGGCGGCGGTGGCGAAGCCGTCGAGGAAGAAGCTGCCGAGCAGGAAGATGTTGTAGAGCACGGCGTTCGCCGCGAGCGTCACGTCGCCGGTGCGGGCGCCCCACGTGGTGAACAGGGCGAAGGCGAGCACGAGTGCCACCGTCCGGATCATGATGTCCCGGTTGACCGCGAGCGTCTGCACCATGGCGGCGCGGGCGAACACCTCGGCGCGGGAGGCCCGGAAGGGGTTCGACCCGAGCCGCCGCAGCAGGGCGAAGCCGAGGGCGACGCCGGCGACCTCGGCGATCACCGTCGCGAGCGCCGCGCCCGCGACCCCCATCCCGAGCCCGACCACGAGGAGGATGGTGAGGAGGACGTTGGCGAGGTTGATGCCGACCTGGAGGACGAGGCCGATATCGGTGCGCCCGCGGCCGAGGAGCGAGCCCAAGAGGGCGTAGTTGGCGAGGGTGAAGGGCGCGGCCCAGACGCGGACGGCGAAGTAGACGGAAAGCGCTCCCGTCACCGCCTCGCTCGCCCCGGCGAGGCGGAAGGCGATCTGCCCGATCGGCCATTGCAGGACGAGGATGGCGAGGCCCGCCGCGACCGCCACGGCGAGGCCCCGGGCGAGGGCCCGGTCGACCTCGCGGGCGTCCCCTGCCCCGACCGCCTGCGCGGTGAGCCCGGCGGTGCCCATGCGCAGGGCGCCGAAGCTCCAGAACAGGAAGTCGAACACCACGGCGCCGAGCGCCACGGCGCCGAGGAGATGGGCCTCGCCGAGGCGCCCGATCACCGTCGCGTCGACGAGGCCGAGGAGCGGCGTCGTCAGGTGCGACAGGGTCATCGGGAGCCCGATGGCGAGGACGCGCCGGTGCGTCACCGCCGGGCCCCGCGGCGGGGCGGCGTCGCTCACCCGCGCCGGCCGGACAGGATTCGCGCGAGGAGCCAGATCGGCACCACCACCACCGCCCCGTAGAGGATCCAGCGCCCGACCTCGGCGACCGCGTCGAAGCCGAGGGCGGCGAGAGAGCGGAAGAGGTCGCGGGCGGCCTCGAACAGCCTCGCCGGGGTCAAGCCGACGAAGGCCATGAAGGCGCCGACGAGGAGCGACAGGAGCACCAGCTTGACCAGGACCGCCACGGGCGGGCCACCGAAGAAGCGCTGCAGGTTGGCCATGGGATCCGGAAGCCCCGTGGACGGGCGGGCCCGCTTCATGGCAAGCCAGCGGCGCGCAGGCAAGGAGGCCCGATGCTCGATCCCGCCCTGTTCGACGAGGCCGCGCTCGACGCGCAGACCCGCGCCCTCGACGCCGAGATCGTCGCCAAGATGAAGGCGCTGCCCGACCCGTGGTCGTTTCCGGTCGCCCTGGTCCGCGAACGCCGCCGCCAGGGGCTCGGGCCGTTCCCGCCGATGCCCTGCAGCGAGCGGGCGCGGAGCCTGACGATCCCCGGCCCCGCCGGGCCGATCGCGCTGCGCGTGATCGCGCCGGAGCGTCCGCACGGAGTCTATCTCCACATCCATGGGGGCGGCTGGACCTGGGGCGCCCCTGACGAGCAGGACCCCTGGCTCGTGCGCCTCGCGGAACGGTGCGGCCTCGCCTGCGTCTCCGTGCGCTACCGCCTCGCCCCCGAAAACCCCTATCCGGCCGCGCCCGACGATTGCGAGGCGGCGGCGCTCTGGCTCGTGCGGGAGGGAACGGCCCTGTTCGGCACGGACCGGTTCGTGATCGGCGGCGAGTCCGCCGGCGCGCATCTGTGCGCGACCACCCTCCTGCGCCTGCGCGACCGCCACGGCCTGACGCCGTTCCGGGCCGCCAACCTCTTTGCGGGCTGCTTCGACCTGGCCCTGACGCCGAGCGCGGCGAACTGGGGCGAGGAGCGCCTCGTCCTCAACAGCCGCGACATCCGCATGTTCGCCGACAACTATTGCGGCGGGGCGGACCGGCGCGATCCCGACGTGTCGCCGCTCCACGCCGACCTGCGCGGCCTGCCGCCGGCCCTGTTCTCGATCGGCACCCGCGACCCGCTCCTCGACGACAGCCTGTTCATGGCCGCGCGCTGGTGCGCCGCCGGCAATCCAGCCGAGCTCGCGGTCTGGCCCGGCGGCGCGCACGTCTTCATCCGCTTCGACGGGGAGCTGTCGATGCGGGCGCTGGCCCGCATCGACGCCTTTTTCGCCGCCCGCCTTCAGTAGCCCGCGTCCCCCTCCCGGGCGAGAAGGGCGCGCTCGTCGTCGACCCTGTAGTCGCGCAGCACCGGCACGGCGTCGCGGGTCTCGGCGAGGAGCAGCTGGAAGACCATGTTCGAGCCGTGCAGGAAGCCGAGCTCGACGGCGGCGAGGCAGAACTCCCGCATCCGGGAGAAACGCTCGCCCATCTGCGCCACGACCTCGGCCCGACGAGGCGGCCGTTGCGGACGAACCGGCGGAGCAGGTGCGGCAGGTAGCGCCTGGGATCCGGGAGGCGGAGGAGCGTCTATTCCACCTGGGCGGCGGCCGGGCGCAAGGTGGCGCCGATCTTGGAGGCGGCGATGACCGCCTGGGTGCGGCTGTCCACGTGCAGCTTCTGGAGGATCGCCGAGACGTGCGCCTTCACGGTCGCCTCCGAGACGCCGAGCTCGTAGGCGATCTGCTTGTTGAGGAGCCCCTCCGACAGCATCATCAGCACCCGGACCTGCTGCGGCGTCAGCGTCGCCATCCGGCGCACCGTCTCGGCCGCCTCCGCGTCCTCGGAGGCCGACAGCTCCACGTCCGGCGGCGTCCAGGTGTCGCCGGCGAGAACCGTCTCGATCGCCGCGCCGATGCGGTCGACGTCGAGAGCCTTCGGAATGAAGCCGGAGGCGCCGAAATCCATGGCGCGCCGGATCACGACGGGGTCGTCGGTGGCGGAGACGATCACCACCGGGACGTCCGGGTGCTGGGCGCGCAGGTAGATCAGGCCGGAGAAGCCCTGCACCCCCGGGATGGCGAGGTCGAGCAGGATGAGGTCGATGTCGCTCTCGGCCGAGAGGGTGGCGGTGAGGTCGTCGAAGCCGCTCGCCTCGAGCACCCGAGCGCCGGGCAGAATCGTGCCGACCGCCGCGCGCAGGGCGCCGCGGAACAGGGGGTGGTCATCGGCGATGACGATCGTCGCCGCGGCGGCCACGCATCCTCCGTGAGCGCTGGTCGAAGAGATTTGTGCGGGTTTTCGCGGGGCGCGGCAAGTCAGGATGTCCCCGGAGCCTCGATCGCGACGATTGTGCGACGCAAAAGAATTGCTGCGCTGCGGCTCATACTAACGTCAGGGTAGCCTTTTCGGCCGTCCGGCTGCTCTGTGCAGCCGGGGCGAATTCATTCGAATCCCCCATACGCGAGCCGTTGGCGGGCGCCTTCGGCGACTCGGGGAGAGGACGCGATGGATCCAAAACAGGTCGAGGCCCACTGGGCCGAGACCCAGAGGCTCACATGGATCATGTTGGGCATCTGGTTCTTCTTCAGCTTCATCATCCACATGTTCGCGCCGGCGCTGAACCGGATCGTGATCCTGGGCTTTCCGCTCGGCTTCTACATGGCCGCGCAGGGCTCGCTGATCATCTTCGTGGCCCAGCTCTTCTGGTTCGCGCGTGCCCAGCACCGCGTCGACCTGAAGTACGGCTTCGCCGAAGAAGAAGACTGAGGAGGCGACCATGGCTGCACCCAGAGCGGAAGGCACCGACTTCACGAGCAACCTCGGCCGCGTCTACGCCATGTACACCGGCGGGTTCCTCGGCTTCGTCCTGTTCCTCGCCGTCCTCGAACAGGTCGGCGTGCCCCAGCACATCATCGGCTACCTGTTCGTGATCTTCACGATCGGCGTCTACGCGCTGATCGGCTACATCTCGCGCACCATGCAGGTGAGCGAGTACTACGTCGCCGGACGGCGCGTGCCCTCGTTCTACAACGGCATGGCGACGGCGGCGGACTGGATGTCGGCGGCCTCGTTCATCGGCATGGCCGGCACCCTCTACGCGCTCGGCTACGACGGCCTCGCCTTCATCCTCGGCTGGACCGGCGGCTACGTGCTGGTGGCGACGCTGATCGCGCCCTACCTGCGCAAGTTCGGCTGCTACACGGTGCCGGACTTCCTCGCCTTCCGCTTCGGCGGCAACGGCGCGCGCATCATGGGCATCATCGTCCTGATGAGCTGCTCCTTCACCTACGTGGTGGCGCAGATCGTCGGCACCGGCCTCATCGGCGCCCGTCTCCTCGGCATGCCCTTCGAGTTCGCGGTGTTCGTCGGCCTCGTCGGCATCCTCGTGTGCTCGATGCTCGGCGGCATGCGGGCCGTCACCTGGACCCAGGTCGCCCAGTACATCGTGCTGATCGTGGCCTACCTCGTCCCGGTGGTGATCCTCTCCGCCCAGCGCTACGGCATCCCGATCCCGCAGCTCACCTACGGTCAGGTCCTGCAGGAGATCGCGGTCCGCGAGCAGCAGATGGTCCAGGAGGGCCTCGCCGCCGCGGGCGCGCTGCGTCCGCACGCGGTGCCCTTCAACGTGTACAGCCCGCTCAACTATTTCGGGCTGATCTTCTGCCTGATGGTCGGCACGGCGTCCCTGCCGCACGTGCTGATGCGCTACTTCACCACCCCGAGCGTGCGCGCGGCGCGCAACTCGGTCGCCTGGACGCTCCTGTTCATCTTCATCCTCTACTTCACGGCGCCCGCCTACGCGGCCTTCGCGAAGCTCGAGGTGTTCAGGGACGTGATCGGCCAGAACATCGCCGCCCTGCCGGGCTGGGTCTACAGCTACGGCCGGGTCGGGCTGGTCAACATCTGCGGCGTCGCCGCGACCAGTGCCGACGCGGTGATGGCGGCCTGCCAGAAGATCGCCGGGCACACGGGCATCCTGCGCTTCGGAGACCTGCGCATCGACAACGACGTGATCGTCATCTCGACCCCCGAGATCGCCGGTCTGCCGTACGTCGTCGCCGGCCTCGTGGCCGCGGGCGGCCTCGCCGCCGCGCTGTCGACCGCGGACGGGCTCCTGCTCGCGATCGCCAACGCCCTGTCGCACGACATCTACTACAAGATCATGGACCCGAACGCCCCGACCCGCCGCCGGCTGATCGTGGCCCGGACCCTCCTGATCATCGTGGCGTTGTTGGCGGCGTACACGGCCTCGCACCGGCCGGCCGACATCGTGGCGATGGTGGCCTGGGCGTTCTCGCTCGCGGCGGGCGGCCTGTTCCCGGCGCTGGTGCTCGGCATCTGGTGGAAGCGCACGAGCTCCGCCGGCGCCGTGGCCGGCATGGCGGCCGGGTTCTTCGTCACCCTCCTGTACCTGGTGGTGTCGCGCTACTACCCGTCCTTCGGCGTGCAGTATCTCGGCATGACCTCGCTCCTCAACGCCATGACCGGGGCGCCCATCGTTCCCGACATGGCCGCTGCGCTCGCCAACCCGAACGCGGACACCCTCGCGGGTCTCGCCTCGAAGGTCGGCTGGTTCAACGTCAACAACATCTCGGCCGCCCTGTTCGGGCTGCCGGTCGGCTTCGCCGTCATGATCGTGGTCTCGCTCATGACCAAGGCGCCGTCCGCCGAGATGCAGGCCTTCGTGGACGAGATCCGCCGTCCGCGCGGCCAGACGCTGATGCAGGAGAAGTCGAGCTGACGCGACGCCGCGTCGCTTCGCGCGGGAGGGCGGGGCTTCTGGCCCCGCCCTTCTTCGTTTAGTGAGGGCCACACACGAGGGCAGCGATGGCCGAGACCGAGGGCTTCTGGATCTTCCAGGCGCCGAACCTGATCCTGGCGATGATCATGTACACCCTGATCATGCGCTTCCTCCTGTCCCTGTTCTTCCCGCCGGACAGCGACAGGGTGATCTGGCGCGTGGTCGCCCAGATCACCGACCCGGTTGTGCGCGGCGTCTCCGTGATCACCCCGCAGGTCGTGCCCGAGCGCGTCGTGGTGCTCTTTGCCGTGGTGTGGATGCTCCTCGCCCGCGTCGCCCTCTTCTTCGTCCTGCGCAGCTACGGGCTGATCCCGCCGGTGCAATGATGGACGAGCGCGAACAGACGCTGCGCCACGACGGCCTCCTGGTCGGCATCGCCGGGCTCGCCCTGCTCAGCGGGATGCACTTCTCGCCCTATTTCGACCCGGCCTTCCTGCTCGTGAAGTTCTTCGGGCCGGCCTTCTTCGTCGGCTCGCCGCTCGTCCTGTTCTACTTCACCTCGCTCCTCGTCTCGACGACGGCGCTGATCCTCGCCGGCGTGCCGGCGGCGATCTTCGAGCGGGTCACCGGGCGCAAGGAGAGCGACTGGGCCTCGCTCACCGTCTGGCTCGCGGGCACGGCGCTGATCGCGATGCCGGCACTGGTGCGCAGCGGCGGTTGAAATCTCCGCGCGGCGGCGAACCAAAGCCGCGAATAACCGTTGCACCGATACGTCCAAAGTCTAGATTGACAGCATCCGGCGGATGCGCCGGTGCAACGGCGGTTCGTGCCATGGAGCATATCGAATCGTATGCGCGCGCCTCGGTCGCGCGCGGGTCCGCCTTCGGCCTCCTCGCCATCATCTGCACGATGGTCGGCCTCTCCGGCACGCCGGTCCTGGCCCTCAAGATCGGGGGCATGCTGTGCCTGATGGCGTCCTTCGTCCTGATCCTCAAGGCGGTGCTGGCGACGCGCCGGCCCTACAAGCGAACCGAGGTCTGGCTCATGCTCGACCCGCCGCAGCGCCCTCCCGCCACGGTCGCGCAACGCATCATCGGCACCGCCCTGCGCGACGCCTTCCAGGACTATGCCCGCCACTTCGCCCGGGCCGCGGCGGCGAGTCTCGGTGCGAGCCTCGTCGCCGGGCTGATCTGAGCCGGTCAGTGCCGGACGTGGCCGTCGGCGCGCTCCGCCTGCCCGTTGCCGAGATAGGCCGACAGCGCCGATCCGTCGGGCTGCCCTTGGGCGAGCCCCGGTTCCGCCGGCGCGTAGTAGCGCTGCGGCATGAATTGGGGCTTGTAGCGCAAGTCGATCAGCGCCCGCATCTCCGGCGTCGCCAGATCCATCAGGTTGGCGTCGCGCCAGCGCTTGCGGTTGCCGCTGCCGAAGGGCCACAGGGCCTGCACTTCCTCTTCGACCTGCAGCACGATCCTACCGGTCCAGGTCCGGCGGAAGTTGAATCGTCCCGTCAACGACATAGGTTGCTTCCTCTCTTGCAAGGTGAATGCTGGAGAAAGGACATCGTTCCGCTGTACAGCCCGGCCCGGTCGGGGACGGTGCGCCGGCGCACGTGCCCTGCCCGGGACTTGCCCGCCGGCCCGGCGCGGGGCAGTTCTGGCGCGTCGGAGGATCGGACATGAACGGCGCGCAGGATCTCGGCGGGGCCATGGGCTTCGGCCCGGTGACGCCGGAGGAGGACGAGCCCTGGTTCCACGCCGCGTGGGAGCGGCGCGCCTTCGGCCTCACCCTCGCCATGGGCGCGAGCGGCGCGTGGAATCTCGACGAGAGCCGCCACGCCCGCGAGTCGCTCCATCCGGCCGAGTACCTCGCCGCGAGCTACTACGAGATCTGGACGAAGGGGCTCGAGCGTCTCCTCGCCGCCAAGGGCCTGGTCAGGGAGGACGAACTGCGCCAGGGACGCGCCCTCTCGCCGCCGCGCCCCGTGAAGCGGGTTCTGGCGGCGCAGGAGGTCGCCGCCGCCCTCGCCCGTGGCGGGCCGACGGAGCGGCCGGCGCACGCGCCCGCCCGCTTCGCCTTGGGCGACCCGGTCGTCGCCAAGGTGATGCACCCGAAGGGCCACACCCGCCTGCCCCGCTACGCCCGCGGCAAGCGCGGCGTGGTCGAGCGCGTGCACGGGGTCTTCGTCTTCCCGGACACGAACGCCCACGGCGCCGGGGAGGCGCCGCAATGGCTCTACACCGTGCGCTTCGCCGGGCCCGAATTGTGGGGCGCCGACACCGACCCGACCCTCGGCGTCAGCATCGATGCCTGGGAGAGCTACCTTGAGCCCGCCTGAACCCACGCCCGCGCCGCGGCCGGGCGACGAACCGGTGTTCCGCGAGCCCTGGGAGGCGCAGGCCTTCGCGCTCGCGGTCGCCTTGCACCGGCAGGGGCTGTTCACCTGGTCCGAATGGGCCGAGACCCTGGCGGACGAGATCCGCCGGGCGCAAGCCTCGGGCGACCCGGACGACGGCTCGACCTACTACCGCCACTGGCTCGCCGCGCTCGAGCGTCTCGCCACCGCGCGCGGCGCCACGACGCCGGAGGCGCTCGCGGCGCGTCGGGCCGCGTGGGAGCGCGCCGTGCGGGCGACCCCGCACGGCCGGCCGATCCTGCTCGAGAACGACCCGCAGCGGTAGCTCAGACCCGGTCGCCGGCGGGCTTCGGCTGCGTTCCCGCCCACCCGTTCGCCGGCGGCACGACCTCGTTCGCCGCCGGGTCCGGGGTCGTGGCGCGCCAGCGCTCCGCCGCCGTCCGCGCGGCGGCGAGATCGGTCCCGCTCATGCGCGCGCCGACCTCGTCCCGCTTGCGGCCGGCGTCGGCGTCGCCCTGGGCGGCGGCCACCGCGAACCAGGTGTAGGACTGGGCGAGGTCCTGTTTGACCCCGAGGCCCCGCGCCAGCAGGACCGCGAGGTTGAACTGGCTGTCGCGGACGCCGAGTTCCGCCGCCCGGCGGAACCAGGCCACCGCCGCGGCATAGTCCGGCTTGCCGCCGCCGTCGGCGAGGAGCACCGCCAGATTGTGCATGGCCCGGGCGTTGCCGCGGTCCGCGGCGCGCTGGTACCAGGCGATGGCGATGGCGAGGTCGCGTGTGACCCCGAGCCCCTTCTCGTAGTGGTTGCCGATCCGGTACTGCGCCGGCACGAACCCGTGCGCCGCGGCCTTCTCGAACAGCTTCGCCGCGAGGGCGAGGTCGCGGGTCGCGCCCCGTCCCTCGGCGAGGCGGGCCGCGAACTCGTAGACGGCGACGGGCTCGCCGGCGAGGGCCGCCCGTCGCAGGGCGGCGAGCGCCGGCACGTCGGGGAGCTCGCCGACGGCGGCCACGTTGGCGATGCGCTCCGCCGCGGGCGGCGCGGAGGCGGCCGGGCCGGGGGCGATCGGCAGGGGCGCGAAGGCCGGCGGCAGGGCCGGCGCGCCGAAGGTCGGGGACGGCGGCGTCGCCGGGGCGGCGGCGCTGGCGACGGGGAGCGGCAGATCCCGGGCGCGGCTCTCCGGTTGGAGCGCCGGCGCCGGCGGGGCGGCC
>DATLFZ010000507.1:0-5385 GCA_035540795.1 Beijerinckiaceae bacterium
AACTACACCCGCGCCCTCGCCCGCGCCCTCGACGACGAGGATCGCCGGGTGCGACGGGCGGCCGACATCTTCCAGGCCAGGCTCCAGATCGCGTTCTGAGCCGGCTCAGGCGAGGCCCACCTCGGCGAGGCTCTCCTGCAGCATGGGCTTGTCGAACGGCTTCCACATGTAGGTGTCGGCGCCGGCGTGCATGGCCCGGGCGATCGTCCCGACGTCGCAATCCGCGGTGCAGAACACGACCTTCGGGTCCCGGCCGTTGGGGAGGAGGCGCAGGCGCTTCAGGAACTCGAACCCGTCCACCACCGGCATCGCCCCGTCGAGGAGGATGGCGTCCGGCATGTCGGTGCGGCACAGGGCGAGGGCCTGCTCGCCGTCCTCGGCCTCGCTCGTGCGGAAGGACAGGCCGTCGAGGATGCGCCGCGCGACCTTGCGGATGACGGCCGAGTCGTCGACGACGAGGAAATGCTTCACGTCGGGCCCCCCTGAACGAGGCCCAATGTGCGGCCGCAACCGTTGAGGATCGGTTGAGGCTCAGGCGGCGCGGATCGTGACCTCGTCGCCCTCGATCGACATCGCCACCGCCATGCCGGCGGCCTCGGCGACGCGCCCGGTGTAGAACGGCTGGATGCCGTGGGCGTCGACGACCCCGCTCTCCGGCTCGCCGGCGATGAGGTGCTCCGCATGGGCGGGCAGGCGCGCGTGGGGGCCCTTGGCGAGGAGCGTGAAGACGCAGCGTTCCCCGTCGCCCTCGATCCGCACGGCGATGGAGCCCCCGCGAGGCACCGCGCTCGTCGCGATCATGATCAGGTTGAGGAGCAGCTTGACCTTGTTCTTCGGGAACAGGGCCCGCGGGCCGGTCCAGGACAGGGAGAGCTTGTCCTCGGTGAACATGCCGCGGGCGACCTGCTCGGCGTCACCGAGGTCGATGGAGGCTCCCGCCGATCCGGCCGCGCCGAAGGCGAGGCGGGCGAACTGGAGCCGGGCCGAGGCCTGGCCGGCGCTCTTGCGGATGAGGTCGAGGGCGAAGTCGCGCATGCCGGCGTCGGAATCGTCCAGCACCTCGAGGCCGTTGATGATGGCGCCGACCGGCGAGATGACGTCGTGGCACACCCGCGAGCACAGGAGCGCGGCGAGGTCGAGGGGATCGAGGGTGACGGTCGGCATCGGCGGGCTCCGCGGGTCCGGGCGCCGACAGGCCGAATCGAGGCCGGGCGGCATCCGGGCGAGCCCGGATACACGCGCCGCGGGCGAAAGGCGAGGCCGGTCAGGGCTTCACCAACTCCCGGGAGAGGTCCGGCCAGCGCTTCTCGGCCGCTGCCGCGAGCGCCGGCTCGGCCACGAAGCGGCGCTGCCCGGCGGCGTCCCGGAACAGATAGAGCCGTCCGGCGACGAGGGCGAAGCGGGTGGGATCGGCCTCGACGAGCCGTCCGTCGGCCGCCGCGGCGGCGTCGTAGGCCCCGAGTCGGGGAGCGTAGACCACCGGATCCCGGCGAAAAGCTTCCCGGTTGGCGGCGCTCGAGAAGCGCCAGGCGAGCCCGGCCCAGACGAGTTCGAGGTCGGCCCGGCCCGGCCGGGGCTCGCCGGCGAAGTACGAGACCGGGTCGAACCCGGAGAGCCCGACGCCGCTGCGGTCGTGGCGGGCGAACAGCTCGGTCGCGCCGAGGACCGGGGGGAGCTCCGCCGGTCCACCGGCCGCCGCGGGCAGGACGGCGGCGAGGAGCAGGGCCGCCACCGTTGAGACATTTTTAGCCATGTTGATGTCGAATCGCCGCGGGCGCGGAAGGGCCGTTCCGGTGTCCGACTTTCGCCGGGAAAGTCTAACGAATCCTCGTTTCCGCCCGACCGGGCGTCTTCAGGAGGCCGTGCATGCGCGCCAAGATCCGTCTGCTCGCCGCCCTGGCGGTCCTCGCCGGGCTCTTCGCGGCTCCGGCCGCCGCCCAGAACCGCCCCGAGGACCCGCAGACCTTCACCGTCGCCGAGCTGGTCGATTCCGGCCACGGCTTCTTCGGCACCGTCTCGCGCGGCCTCGCGCTGACGCTCCAGGAGGCGGTCAAGCGCTGGGGCGAGCCGAACGGCTACGTCCTCGGCCAGGAGGCCGCCGGCGCCCTCATCGGCGGCCTGCGCTACGGGGAGGGGGTGCTCTACACCCGCAACGCCGGCGAGCGCCGGGTCTTCTGGCAGGGGCCCTCCATCGGCTTCGACATGGGCGGGGAGGGGGCGCGCACCATGATGCTCGTCTACAACCTCCCGGCGGTGGAGGCGCTCTACACCCGCTTCGCCGCGCTCGACGGCTCGGCCTACGTCATCGGCGGCTTCGGCATGACCGCCGCCATGGCCGACCAGATGGTCGTGGTGCCGATCAGGTCCGGGGTCGGAGCCCGGCTCGGGGTCAATGTCGGCTATCTCAAGTTCACCCCCGAGCCGACCTGGAACCCTTTCTGACGTCGCGCGTCTTCCGCAGCGGCCGGTGCGCCGGCCCGCGTCTGGCGCCCGAAGCGGCCGCATGGCAGGGTGAGGGCCGAACGGAGCTTTCGCCCGCTTGATCGAAACCGTCATGATCTTCGCGCTGGGGTTCCTCACGGCGACCCTGTTCGCGCTCCTCGTGGTCCCCGCCGTCAACCGCCGTGCCGAGCGCCTCGCCCGTCGCCGGGTCGAGGCCCTGTTCCCCCTCTCCATCGCCGAGCTCACCGCCGAGAAGGACCACCTGCGGGCCGAGTTCGCCGTCCTCCAGCGCAAGCTCGAGCGCCGCGCCGAGGAGGCGATGGCCTACAAGCAGGAGACCATGGAGGAGCTCGGCCGGCGGGCGATGCGGATCGAGGCCCTCGAGACCGACCTCGCCGCCCGCGACCAGCGCATCGCCGAGCTCGAGGGCGACCTCGCCGAGACCCAGAACCGCCTCGCCTCGACCGAGGACGAGCTCGCCGAGACCGCCGCCGCCCTCGCGGGCGCCCGCGAGACCCTGTCGGCGCTGGAGGCGGCGCACCGCACCACCCTCGACGAGCTCGCCTCGAGCCGGGGCACCCTCGAGGAGACGTCGACGACCCTCGCCGTGACCCGGACCGAGCTCGCCGAGACCGCGGACCGGCTCGCCGCCAAGGAGGCCGCGTACCGGGACCTCGACGAGCGCCTGACCGAGGCCCTGACCCAGAACGACGCCAAGCGGATCACCATCTCGGACCTCGAGACGCGGCTCGCCATGCAGACCACCCGGGGCGACGAGTTCGAGCGCGCCCTCGGCGAGCGCCGGTCGGAGCTCTCCGCCGAACGCCAGCGCCTCGCCGACCTCGCCAAGAGCCTCGTCGCCGAGCAGGAGCACGCGATGGTGCTCGAGCAGCGCCACCGGGCGCTCGAGACCGAGCGCGACGCCAAGGCCGCGGAGCTCGCGGCCCTCGCCGACACCCTCGCCGGGACCCGGGCCGCCCGGGACGCCCTCGCGGCGAGCCTCGAGGAGCGGACCGACGCGCTCCAGGCCGCCGAAGAACGCAACCGCGAGCTCGAATCCCGCCTCGCCCAGGCGCTCGGCGGCGGCGCGGCGGCGGTCGACCCGCGGGAGCTCGACCGGCTTCGGGCCGAGAAGGCGAGCCTCGAAGGCGCGCTCGCGGCAGCCCAGGCCGAGCGGGCACGGCTCGAGAAGGACCTCAAGGCCGCGCAAGCGACCGGATCGGAGCGGGCGACGGCCGCCGCCGCCGGTCGGGACGGCCGCCTCGCCGCCCTCCAGAAGGAGAAGGTCTCCCTTGAAAAGGCGCTTTCCGCCGCCCGCGAGGAGCGCGGCCGCCTGGTCGAGGAGCTCGCCGCGGCCCGCGCCTCCGCCGACAAGGCGAGCGAGGCGATCCGGGCCGAGAACGCGGAGCTGCGCCGGCGCATCGACGAGGTGGCGGAGGAGATCATGCGCGCCGCCGGCGGCATGGAGAAGCCGCAGGAACGCCGGCCCGCCTCCGCCCGCTGAGCCAAGCCCTCGTGCCGACCGGCCTGCGCCCCGACGTGGACGTGGCGATCCTCGGGGCGGGCGCCGCCGGCATCGCCGCCGCCCGGATCTGCCGCGCGGCCGGTCTGTCCCTCGTGGTGATCGAGGCGCGGGAGCGGATCGGCGGGCGGGCGGTCACCGTGCCGCTGCGCGGCCATCCGGTCGATCTCGGGGCGCATTGGCTGCACAACGGCGCCATCAACCCGGTGGTCGCGCTCGCCGAAGCGGCCGGGGCGCCGCTGCGCCGGGCGGCGCAGGAGCGCCACCTCCTGCGGCGCGGCCGGCCGGCCGAGCCGCGGGCCCGGCGCGAGGCCGGCGCCGCCTACGCCCGCATGAGCGCCGCCCTGGCGCGCGCGGCGCAGGCCGGCGAGCCGGCGATCGCCGACGTGCTGCCGTTCCTCGGCCCGTGGCGGGTGCCGGTGACCACGGTGCAGGGCCTCCTCGGCGGCCGGCCGCCGGCGGAGCTCGGCCCCGCGGACCTGCCGCCGATGGCCTACGGCGACAACTTCTTCCTCGCTGGCGGCATCGGCGCCTTCGTCGCCCGGCTCGCCCGGGGGCTGCCGGTCCGGCTCGGCACGCCCGCCCTGCGGCTCGACTGGTCCGGCCCCGGCCTGCGCGTCGACACGGCGGCGGGGACGGTGACCGCCCGCGCCGCGGTCGTGGCGATCCCGCCGGTGGCGATCGCCCGCGGCGGCCTGCGCTTCGCCCCCGCGCTGCCGAAAACCGTCGCCGACGCGATCGCCGGCTTCCGGGCGGGGACCTACGAGCACGTGGTGCTGCACTGGCCGGGGGCGCCCTTTCGCGGCCGCGACCGGCTCGCGAGCCTTATCGGCACGCGCCGGCGCCCGCCCGGGCTGCTGACCCGGATCGACGGCACCGCCTTCCATTATTTCGAGCTCGACCACGCCACCGCGGAGGGGCTGCGCGGCCGGGACGACGCCGCGCGCTTCGCCCGGGCCGTCCTCGCCGAGCATTTCGGCCCGCGAGCCCTCGCCGGCCTCGCCGTCCCGGCGGTCACGGACTGGCGCTCCGACCCGCTCGCCTGCGGTTCCTGGGCGGTGGTCGGGCCGGGCGGGGCGCGCCTGCGCGATACCCTCGCCGAACCCGTCGCGGAGAGGATCTGGTTCGTCGGCGAGCACCTGTCCGCGACGCAGCCGGGGACCGTCGGCGGCGCTTTCGCCGAAGGCGAGCGCGCCGCCCGCGCCTTGGTGCGGACCCTCAGCCGACCATCCCTGGGCGGCGCGGCCCGGTAGGGCGCCCGTGAGGCCGGGGCCCCCAACCCTCGTCCACCCCCATCGAGGAGCGGAACCGGCGGGGCGTCCTGCGGCTTTGTTGCATCGGCCGGGCGGCGCGGCTAAGCCGGGGCCGGCGGGGGACGATCTCACATGCGGGTGGCGATGATCGGGGCGGGTTACGTCGGC
>DATLFZ010000508.1:0-9376 GCA_035540795.1 Beijerinckiaceae bacterium
CAACCTCACCCAGACGCTCGCCCGGGACGCGCCCTACGTCTCGATCAAGATCATCGAGAGCAACCGGGAACGGGCGGAGTTCATCTCCCGCGAGCTCGGCGACACCGCCGTCGTGCTGCACGGGGACGCCCTCGACAAGGACGTCCTCACCGAGGCCAACGTCCGCGCGGCCGAGACCATCGTGGCGGTGACGAACGACGACGAGACCAACATCTTCTCCTCGGTCCTGGCGAAGCGGGAGGGCTGCGAACGGGCGGTGACCCTCGTCAACAAGAGCTCCTACGAGCCGATCCTGCCGTCCCTCGGCATCGACGCGGTGGTGAGCCCGAACTCGATCACCATCTCGAGCATCCTGCGCCACGTCCGCCACCGCTCCGTCGCCGCGCTCTACACCCTGCGGGAGGATTTCGGCGAGGTGATCGAGGCCCGCGCGCAACCCGGCTCGCGCCTCGTGCGCGGCACCCTACGCGAGATCGGCCTGCCGGACGGCATGCTCGTCGGCGCCATCGTGCGCAACGGCGAGGTCGTCATCCCCACCGGCGAGTCGCGGGTCGAACCGGGGGACGGGGTGATCGCCATGGTCACCTACCGGGCCCTGCGCAAGGCCGAAGCGATGCTGGCCGGCCTCGGCCCCGTCACCTGAGCCATGCCGGACCGCGTCGTCGGCAGCTCGTGGTCGCCCCCGGCGCTGCGCCCGATCCTGTACCTGATCGGCGGCATGCTGGTGGCGCTGGGCTTCGCCATGATCATCCCCGCCGCCGTCGACCTGTGGGTCGCCAACCCGGACTGGAAGGCCTTCGCCTTCGGCAGCGTCGTGACGCTCGCCTGCGGCGGCGGCCTCGTCTACGCGGCCCGCTGCCGGCTCACCGGCGGGCTCACGATCCGGCAGGCCTTCGTGCTCACGCCCCTGAGCTGGGCCTCCGTCGCCCTGTTCGGGGCCCTGCCGCTCTACTTCTCGGACTACGCGCAGCTGCGCGACAGCTTCGCCAACGCCTTCTTCGAATCGACCTCCGGCCTCACCACCACCGGGGCGACGGTGATCGTGGGCCTCGACCACGCGCCGCCGGGGGTGCTCCTGTGGCGGGCCCTGCTGCAATGGATGGGCGGCATCGGCATCATCGCCACCGCCATCGCCATCCTGCCGGCCCTCGGGGTCGGCGGCATGCAGCTGTTCCGCACCGAATCCTCCGACCGGTCCGAGAAGGTCATGCCGCGGGTGCGCGAGATCGCCGCCGCCATCGGCATGATCTATCTCGGCTTCACCATCGCCTGCGGGCTCGCCTATTGGGCCGCGGGCATGAGCCCCTTCGACGCCGTGGCGCACGCGCTGACCACGATCTCGACCGCCGGCTTCTCGACCTCCGACAACTCGCTCGCCAACTGGGACAATCCGGCCATCCACTGGATCGCGGTGGTGTTCATGGTGGCGGGGGCGATCCCCTTCGTCCTCTACGTGCGCCTGTTCCGCGGCGAGGGCGACTCCCTGCGCGACAGCCAGGCCCGGGCCATGCTCGGCCTCATCGCGGTGTTCGTCGGGATCATGACCGCCTGGCTCGTCTGGACCGGCCATTACGGCTTCGCCGACGCGCTTCGCCACGCCGCGCTCAACGTCGTCTCGGTGATCACTACGACGGGCTTCGCCTCGGCGGATTACGGCGCCTGGGGCAACGTCGCCGTCGGCATCTTCTTCGGGCTGATGTTCACCGGCGGCTGCACCGGCTCGACCACCGGGGGCATCAAGGTGTTCCGCTATCAGGTCATGGCGGTGATGCTGCGCAGCCACTTCCTGCACCTGCTCTACCCCCGCGGCGTCTTTCCGCGGACCTACGGCAAACGCCTCCTGCCGGACGACGTGGTCGTGTCGGTGGTGGTGTTCTTCTCGCTCTACTTCATCTGCTACGGGGCGCTCACCGTCGCGCTGATGGCGCTCGACCTCGACTTCCTGACGAGCGCCAGCGCGGCGGTGAGCGCGCTGTCCAACGTCGGGCCCGGCCTCGGGCCGATCATCGGCCCCGCCGGCAACTTCGCCACCCTGCCGGACGCGGCGAAGTGGCTCCTGTCCTTCGGCATGCTGCTCGGCCGGCTCGAGCTCTTCACCGTCCTGATCCTGTTCTTCCCCCAGTTCTGGCGGGGGTAGCCGGGGCGCCGCGCCCCGGCTCCGGGCTCATTCGGCGGCGGCCGGGGGCACCGGCTGGGCCGGCGTGCCGTAGACGCGGGGATCGACCTGCCCGAGCTGGCCCTGGTCCTCCGTGAGGGGCCGGGCCTCGCTCCAGGTGAGCTCGCCCTTGCCGTCGGACGAGGGCCCCTTCGCCCAGCCGCCGTCCCGGCTCTCGCCGCCTTCCGAAGCATCGACGAACTGGTAGGCGACCTCCGATTTCTCCCGCTCCTGCGGGAAGTTCGACGGGCAGGGCGTCGTCTCGAGCCCGTCCTCCTCGAGCTCCCGGATGGCGGCGAGCCACTGGTTCTGGTGCATCGTGTCGCGCGCGATCAGGAACGACAGCATGTCGCGCACACCCTTGTCGTTGGTCATGTTGTAGAGCCGGCTCACCTGCAGCCGCCCCTGGCTCTCGGCGGTCAGGTTGAAGCGGAAATCCGCGAGCAGGTTGCCGCTCGAGATCGTATAGGCGGCGGTCCAGGGGTTGCCGATGCTGTCGCTCGGCCGGGCGCCGAGCCCGCCCACGATGTAGTGCTGCGGGTTCATGCCGGCGACGATGGCGTCCTCGACCCGCGCCCCGCCCATGATGGCGCCGATGACCGAGTTCTTCGCCATGTCCTCCTGATCCTCGACGGGAGACGTCTCGAGGAGGCGCGCGATCATGGTGGCGAGCATCTCCACGTGGGCGATCTCCTCCGTGCCGATGTCGAGGATCATGTCCTTGTATTTCTGCGGGCCCCGGCAGTTCCAGCCCTGGAACAGGTAGGTCATCATCACGCTGATCTCGCCCCACTGGCCGCCGAGGGGCTCCTGCAACATCTTGGCGAAGAGCGGGTCCGGGCGCTCCGGCTTGGCGCTGTACTGCAAATGCTTGCGATGAAAGAACATGATCGGCTCCTCGGGGAGGCTCGTCCACGCGGGAGCGCGAACGTGGGCGACAACCCGAGGGGCCGGAAAACGGTTCAGTGCGTTTTCGCGCGGGCTATTCCGCCGCCCGGCGCGGCTTGAGGGCCGAGAGGGGCGTGATCTTCAAGAGGGTGATGCGGTTGCGCGCCTTGCGCATCACGTTGAAGCGGAAGCCGTGGAAGTTGAACACCTGGCCGGCGTCCGGGATCGCCTGCGCCTCGTGGATGACGAGCCCTGCGACGGTCGTCGCCTCCTCGTCCGGCAGGTCCCAGCCCATCGCCCGGTTGAGGTCGCGGATCGGCACCGAGCCGTCGACGTTGACCGACCCGTCCGGCTGCGGGCGCACGCCCTGGACGGTGATGTCGTGCTCGTCGGTGATGTCGCCGACGATCTCCTCCAGAATGTCCTCGAGGGTGACGAGGCCCATCACCTCCCCGTATTCGTCGACGACGAGGGCGAAATGCGTCTTCTTGGCCAGAAAGGCCTTGAGCTGGTCGCGCAGCGAGGTGGTGTCCGGGACGAACCAGGATTCGAGCGCGATCGCCTCGACCTTGAGCTTGCCCGCCTCGCCCCCGGCGGCGTCCAGCGCCCGCAGCAGGTCCTTCGAATGCAGCACGCCGACGATGTTGTCGGGGCTCCCGCGCCACAGGGGCAGCCGGGTGTAGGGGGAGGACAGCACCTCCCGGACGATCTCCTCGGAGGAGAGCTCCGCGTTGATGGCCCGCATCTTGGTCCGATGCACCATCACGTCGCCGACGGTGAGCTCCTGCAGGTCGAGGAGGCCGCCGAGCATGTCGCGCTCGTCCTTCACCACGCCGCCCTCCTTGTGCAGGAGGTCGACATTCGCCCGGATCTCTTCGGTCGCGGTGAGGATCGGCTGGTTCTCGCCGATGCGGATGCCGAAGACCCGCAGGATCGCCCGCACCAGCTTCTCGATGGCGAGCGTCACCGGCCCGAACAGGGCGACGATCCACGAGATCGGCCGCGACACGAGCAGCGCCACCTGGTCGGGATAGTTGATGGCGATGGTCTTGGGCAGGATCTCCGAGAAGATGATGACGAGGAGGCTCACCGCCACCGTGGCGTAGAAGATGCCGACCTCGCCGAAGAGCCCGAGCAGCGCGCCGGTGGTCAGCGACGCCGCGGCGGTGTTGACGATGTTGTTGCCGATCAGGATGCCGCCGATCAGCCGCTCGCGGGTCGCTTGGAGCCGGTTGACCCGGGCGGCGCGGGCATCACCCGCCTGTTCGAGGGCGTGCATGCGAGCCCGCGACGAGGCGGTGAGCGCCGTCTCGCTGCCCGAGAAGAAGAACGAGACGACGAGGCAGAGCAGGACGGCGACGAGGGAGATCCAGATCGCCTGGTCGGTTTCCATCCCTAGCCTCCCGCGAGCGCTTCGCCGAGGAAGGTGCGCACGGAATCCGCCGGCACCCCCCGGGCGAGGATGAAGGTGAGTTCGCCCGCGCTCACCTTCTTGTCCTGGGCCATGGCGGCGAGGAGGTCCTCGGCGGAGCCGCAGCCGCCGGGCACGTCGGAAAGGCGGGTCGGCAGGCCCGCCGTGCGCAGGTGGCCCTCGACCCGGCCCGCGTCCTGGCCGGCGCACAGCCCGAGGCGGACGGAGAACCGGAAGGCCAGGGCAAGGCCGATCGCCACCGCCTCCCCGTGCACGAGCCGCCCCGAATCGTAGCCCGTCACCCGCTCGAGGGCGTGGGCGAAGGTGTGACCGAGATTGAGCAGGGCCCGGTCCCCGTCCTCGCGCTCGTCGCGCACCACCACCGCGGCCTTGGCCCGGCAGCTCGTCGCCACCGCGTGGTCCCGCGCCGGGCCCCCGGCGAAGACCCTGCGCCAGTTCTCCTCGCACCACGCGAAGAAGGCCTCGTCGTCGATGAGGCCGTATTTCGCCACCTCGGCGTAGCCCGCCCGCATCTCCCGCGCGGGGAGCGTGTCGAGCAAGGCCGTGTCGGCGAGGACGAGGCTCGGCTGGTGGAAGGCGCCGACGAGGTTCTTGCCGTGGGGCGAGTTGATCGCGGTCTTGCCGCCGACGGAGGAATCGACCTGCGCCAGGAGGGTCGTCGGGACCTGGACGAGGCGCACGCCCCGGCGCACGCAGGCGGCGGCGAACCCGGCGAGGTCGCCGACCACCCCGCCGCCGAGGGCGACGACCACGTCGCCGCGCTCGATCCGGGCGGCGAGGATCGCGTCGCAGACCCGGGCGAAGTCGGCGTACGACTTCGAGGCTTCGCCCGGCGGCACGGTCACGAGCGCGCTGCGCAGGCCGTGGCGCTCGAGGTCGCGGGCGAGGCGGTCGGCGTAGAGCGTCGCCACCGCTTCGTCCGAGACGATCGCCGCGGCGCGGCAGCGCAGGGCCGCGATGCGAGCGCCCGCCTCCCCGAGCAGGTCGCGGCCGACGAGGATGTCGTAAGCGCGCTCGCCGAGGGGGACCGGCACCACGATGGGGGCGGGAGGGTTCGTCATCGCTCTGCCTGAAACGCGCTAGTCGGCGGAAGGGCGCCCGAGAAAGGCGTCGAGCGCCTCGACCGCCTCCTCGACTACCCGGTCGTGCGGGACCTCGCGGGATTCGAGGGTGATGTCGGCCTGCGCGTAGACCGGGTGCCGGGCCTCGATGAGGCGGCGCATGGTGCCCTCCGGGTCCGGGTTCTGGAGGAGGGGCCGGTTCGAGCGCTTGCGCACCCGGCGCATGAGCACGTCGAACTCGGCCCGCAGCCAGATCGAGACCGCGCCGGCGGCGATGCGGGAGCGGGTCTCGTCGTTCATGAAGGCGCCGCCGCCGGTCGCCAGCACCAGCGGGCCCTCCTGCAGGAGACGGGCGATCACCCGGCGTTCGCCGTCGCGGAAATGCGGCTCGCCGTGCGAGGCGAAGATCTCCGGGATCGTCATCCCGGCCGCCGCCTCGATCTCGTGGTCGGCGTCCTTGAAGGGCAGGCCGAGCCGGGCGGCGAGGCGGCGCCCGACCGTGCTCTTGCCCGCGCCCATCAGCCCGACGAGCACGATCGAGCGCCCGCCGAGGCGCGCCCTGATCGTCTCCTCCGGTCCCTGCCGCGTCGCGGCGCCGCCCGCATCGGCCCGCAGGTCGAAGGGCGAGTTTTCGTTCATCCCTGCCGTGTAGCATGGACGCCGCGCTCGTGTCGAAGCGCGACCTTGCGTCATCCGCCCTCCCGTGATGGAAGAGGCCGGCCCCATCGACGAGGTTTTCGTGCCCACCCTGTTCCGGTTCCTGTTCGTCCTCGCGATCCTGGCCGGAATCGGGTTCGCCGCCATGTTCGCCCTGGCGACGCTGGTGGACCCGGAGCCGCGGGAGATGACGACCCCCATCCCGGCGACCCGCGTCCCGCCGCGATGAAGCCGTCGCGCCTCGTCGGCCTGTTCCTCGACATGCTCGCCGCCGAGCGCGGGGCCGCGCAGAACACGCTCGCCGCCTATCGCCGCGACCTCGAGGATTATCTCGACTGGCTCGGCCGGCACGGGATCGACCCGGCCGAGGCGGAGCCCGCCGCGGTGCGGAGCTACGTGGCGGGGCTCGCCGCGCGCGGCCTCAAGGCCTCCTCCGCCGCCCGGCGGCTCTCCGCGGTGCGCCAGTTCCACAAGTTCCTCTACCTCGAAGGCTACGCCCGCTCGGACCCGAGCGCATCGGCGAGCGGCCCGAAGCGCGGCCGGCCCCTGCCGAAGGTCCTGTCGGTGGCCGAGGTCGAGCGGCTCCTCGCCGTCGCCCGGGAGGCGGCCGCGGCCGCGCCTCCCGGCGAGCGCCTGCGGGCGGCCCGGATGCACTGCCTGCTCGAGCTGCTCTACGCCAGCGGCCTGCGCGTTTCCGAGCTCGTGGCGCTTCCCCGCGCCGCCGCCCGCAGCCGCGACCTGTTCCTGGTGGTGCGCGGCAAAGGGGGCCGCGAGCGCCTCGTCCCCCTCACCGAGGCGGCCCGCGACGCCGCCCGCGCCTACCTCCCGCTGCTGGAGGAGCGGCCCGGGCCCTGGCTGTTCCCGGCCGACAGCGCGAGCGGCCACCTCACCCGCCAGGCCTTCGCCCGCGATCTGAAGGCGCTCGCCGGAGCCGCCGGCCTGCGGGCGGACCGGGTCAGCCCGCACGTCCTGCGCCACGCCTTCGCGAGCCATCTCCTCCAGAACGGCGCCGACCTGCGGGTCGTGCAGGAACTCCTCGGCCACGCCGACATCGCCACGACGCAGATCTACACCCACGTCCTCGACGAGCGCCTGAAAGGCATGGTCCGCGACCTCCACCCGCTGGGGGACGCGGCCTGAGCCGTTAGGAGCCTCGCAAGGTTCCCCATCGTAAGCTCCCGTGGCGTGGACCGGGAGGTTGCGCATGGACGAGGACAGCGACACGCGGGTCCGCACCCGCATACCCGTGCTGGCCCACGGCAAGGTCGTCGTCGGCCACGACGCGGCGAACTGCGTCGTGCGCGACCTCTCCGAGGTCGGCGCCCGGCTCGGCCTGTCGGCCAAGATCCCCCTGCCGAAGGAATTCGACCTGTTTCTCTGCGCCCACGACATCCGCCTGCGGGTGCGCCTGCAATGGCGCCGGGGCGAGCATCTCGGGGTCTCCTTCCGCGCGACCGACAAGTTGCGCAACCTCGTGCGGGGCAGGGCCGGCTGAACGCCGCCGTCCAAAGGAGGGCTGGCGGCCGGAACGAAGCGGTGGGATATTGCATTGCACCATGACGGCGATGCGATGAAAACCCCCGACAAGCCCTGGATCTTCCGCACCTACGCGGGTCATTCGACCGCGGCGGATTCGAACGCGCTCTACCGGAAGAACCTCGCCAAGGGGCAGACCGGCCTGTCCGTCGCCTTCGACCTGCCGACCCAGACCGGCTACGACCCGGACCACGAGCTCGCCCGCGGCGAGGTCGGCAAGGTCGGCGTGTCCGTCGCCCATATCGGCGACATGCGGGCCCTGTTCGCGGACATTCCGCTCGCCGGCATGAACACCTCGATGACGATCAACGCCACGGCGCCGTGGCTGCTCGCCCTCTACGTGGCGGTGGCGGACGAGCAGGGCGCCCCGCGCCGCGACCTCCAGGGCACGACCCAGAACGACATCGTCAAGGAGTACCTGTCGCGCGGCACCTACGTGTTCCCGCCGGCCCCGTCCCTGCGGCTCACCAAGGACGTGATCCTGTTCACGACCGCCGAGATGCCGAAGTGGAACCCGATCAACGTCTGCTCCTACCACCTGCAGGAGGCCGGCGCGACGCCGGTCCAGGAGCTGTCCTTCGCCCTCGCCACCGCCGTCGCCGTGCTCGACACGGTGCGGGACGCGCCGGACTTCGACGCCGCCGCCTTCCCGGAGGTGGTCGGGCGCATCTCGTTCTTCGTCAATGCGGGCCTGCGCTTCGTCACCGAGCTTTGTAAGATGCGCTCCTTCGCCGAGCTCTGGGACGAGCTCTGCCGCGACCGCTACGGCATCGCCGACGCGCGCAAGCGCCTCTTCCGCTACGGCGTCCAGGTCAACTCCCTCGGCCTGACCGAGCCGCAGCCCGAGAACAACGTCCACCGCATCCTCATCGAGATGCTCGCGGTGACCCTGTCGAAGAAGGCGCGTGCCCGCGCGGTTCAGCTGCCCGCCTGGAACGAGGCCCTGGGCCTGCCGCGCCCGTGGGACCAGCAATGGTCCCTGCGCATGCAGCAGATCCTGGCCTTCGAGACCGACCTTCTGGAATACGAGGACATCTTCGACGGCTCGACCGTGATCGCCGGAAAGGTCGAGGAGCTCAAGGCGGCGGCCCGGGCCGAGCTCGCCCGGGTCGAGGCCATGGGCGGCGCCGTGGCCGGGGTCGAATCCGGCTATCTGAAGCGCGCCCTCGTCGAGTCGAACGCGAAGCGCCTCGCCGAGATCGAGGCGGGCGAGCGGGTCGTCGTCGGCGTCAACCGCTTCACCGAGGGCGAGCCCTCGCCCCTCACCGCCGGGGAGGGCGCCTTCCTCTCCGTGCCCGAGACGGTCGAAATGGCGGCGGCGCACGGGGTGCGCGCCTGGCGGGCGCGGCGCGACGAAGCCGCCGTCGAGACCGCGCTTGCGGAACTCGAGGCCGCCGCCCGCGAGGGCCGCAACGTCATGCCGGCCTCGATCGCCTGCGCCAAGGCGGGCGTCACCACGGGCGAATGGGGCGAGCGCCTGCGCCGCGTCTTCGGCGAATACCGGGCGCCAACCGGCGTGACCCCCGAGACGGTCACCGCCGCGCCGGCGCCGGACATCCGCATGATGGTCGCCGACCTCGCCGAGCGCCTCGGCGAGACGCCCCGGCTCCTCGTCGGCAAGCCCGGCCTCGACGGCCATTCCAACGG
>DATLFZ010000509.1:0-6205 GCA_035540795.1 Beijerinckiaceae bacterium
GGAGGCGCCGCCCGCGCCTCCTCCGGCACGCCCCCCACCCCCGACCCCTCCCCGCGAGGGGGAGGGGAGGGAGCGCGCCCCGGCGCCGTCGCGAGGACGACTGGCAACACGCGTCCCGGCGCGCCGACGGCGACCGGGCCTGATAAGCCCCGCTTATGCCCGCCGCCGATTCGGCGATTGGACAGGGGCGGGCGGCCGAACCAGCATCCCGGCCTTCGAGAGCTCAGAGGAACGTCATGGCCGGGATGGAGAAGCACGCGTCGCACGGGCGCATCGTCGAGGATTTTCCGCGCGTGCCGCAGGCGATCATCGATCGGCTCGCCAAGCACGACACCGCAAAAATCTGCGACTCGATGGGCGGCCACGGGGCCATGCACTACGAGATCAAGCCGCTCGATCCCGGCATGCGGGTGATCGGCTCGGCGCTCACCGTCCTGACCAAGCCCGGGGACGCGCTCTACGTCCAGAAGGCGATCGACCTGACCAAGCCCGGCGACGTGATCGTCATCGCGGCCGGCGGCTACAAGGACGTCTGCGTCATCGGGGAGCGCCTCGGCTACTTCTTCCGCCGCAAGGGCGCGGTCGGCATCATCGTCGACGGGGCGATCCGGGATGCCGCCGGCATGGCGGCGGATTCCCCGCCGACCTTCACCCGGTCGACCTGCATCCGCATCTTCGGCTCGACCGGTCCCGGCGCCATCAACGTGCCGGTGAGCGCCGGCGGCGTGCTGGTGAACCCGGGCGACGTGATCGTCGGCGACCGGGATGGCGTCGTGGTCGTCCCCCGCGAGGACGCGGAGCGGGTCGCCGGCCTCGCCGAGGCCCATCTCGAAGGCGAACTGTCCCGCATGAAGATGGTCGAGGAGGGACGCTCGGTCACCGACGTGTTCTCGCTCCAGGCCCGGCTCGACCGCTGGAACGGCTGAAGGAGGCTCCCATGGCTGTCGGTTTCCGTTTGCGTACGGCGCTGCTCGCGGCGGTCTTCGCCGGATGGGCCGGGGCCGCCTCGGCGGTCGAGATCACCATCGCGCAGAGCACGGACGCGACCTCGCTCGATCCGGCCTTCCGGGCCGACACGGCGACCGGCAACGTCCAGCGCCACCTGTTCGACACGCTGCTCGTGCGCAAGGCCGACATGAGCATCGGGCCGGGGCTCGCGGAATCGGTCGAGCAGAACGGCCCGACCCGGTTCACCTTGCGCCTGCGCAAGGGGGTGACCTTCTCGAACGGCGAGCCCTTCGATGCCGAGGCGGTGAAGTTCTCGATCGAGCGGGCGCAGAACCCGGAGCTCAAGGCGCCGACCCGCAGCTGGTGGCTGCCCTTTAAGACCGTGACCGTCGTCGACCCGCACACGGTCACGATCGAGACCGCGGCGCCCGATCCCCTGTTCCGGGCCCGCCTGACGCTGCTCGCCCCGGTGCCGCCGAAACACGTCAAGGAGGCCGGCGCCGCCTTCGCCCAGAAGCCCGTCGGGACCGGGCCCTACCGGCTCGTGTCGTGGCGCCGCGACGACGCCGCCGTGCTCGAGCCGAACCCGACCTACTGGGGCGACAAGCCGACCTTCACCCGGGTCACCTTCCGGGTCGTGCCCGAGGAGCTGTCGCGGGTCGCGGCCTTGCAGACCGGCGAGGCCGACGTGGTCGCCGGCCTGTCGCCCTTGCAGGCGGCGGCGCTCGAGCGCACGCCCGGGCTGCGGGTCGAGCGCGCCCCGAGCACGCGCCTCGCCACCATCCAGTTCGACGTGAGCCAGCCGCCGGGAGACAACCCGAAATTCCGCGAGGCGGTGTCGCACGCGATCAACCGGGACGAGATCGTCAAGGGGCTGATGCGCGGCTTCGCCGCTCCGGTCACCTCGATGCTGGCGCCGGGCATTCCCGACTGGCCGCAGGACAGGTCCTACGTCCGCCCGCACGACCCGCAGAAGGCGGCGGCGCTCGTCAAGGAGCTCGGTCTCGGCAACCAGGAGATCCTGATGCGCACCCCGTCGGGGCGCTACCCGAGCGACCGGGAGACGGCGCTGGCGGTGGCGGCGCAACTCGGCAAGGCCGGCCTCAACGTGCGGGTCCGGCCGGACGAGTGGGGCCGCTTCTTCGACGACCTCAAGGCGCGAAAGGTGTCGCCGCTCTACCTGATGGGGCAGGGCAACGTCTGGCTCGATCCGTATCCCCAGATCGAGGCCTTCCAGAAGACCGGCGGCTTCCTGTCGACCTGGTCCGACCCGCAGGTCGACGCGCTGCTCGAGCGCTCGAACACGGTGCCGGAGGGCGAGCGCAAGGCGATCTTCGGCCAGATTCTGGAGCGGCTGAACGAGACCGCCGCGGTGGTGCCGCTCTACGCCCACCTCGTGCTGTTCGGGGTGCGCGACAACGTCAAATGGACCGCCCGGCCGGACGAGCAGGTGCTCGCCACCGAGATGACCAAGACCGGTCGCTAGAGCTCATGACGGGGGGCGCGCGGGGGCGCGTGCAGGAGCGGATCGCGGCCGGGTTCGATCGGACGATCGAGGACATCCGGGCCGCGATCCGCATCCCCGGCATCAGCAAGTCGGGCGAGGGGCTCGACCAGATGGCGGCGTGGGTCGCCGCCTACCTGCGCGACCTCGGGGCGCAGGTGCGGCTCGTTCCGGGCAAGGTCGCGCCGATCGTCGAGGGCGAACTCCGGGGCGCCGAGGGCGCGCCGACTCTCCTGTTCTACACTCTCTACGACGTGCAGCCGGCGGACCCGGCCGAATGGACCTCGCCCCCGTTCGAGGCGCGCATCGTCGACGGGCCGGCCGGGCCGCGCCTCGTCGGCCGCGGCGCCTTCAACTCCAAGGGCCCGCTCGTCGGCTTCCTCGCGGCGCTCAAGGCCTTTCGCGAGGCGGGCGTGCCGCTGCCCGTCAATATCGTGTTCCTGATCGAGGGCGAGGAGGAGATCGGCAGCCCTTCGCTCGAGCCCTACATCCGCGCCAACCTCGACCGCCTGCGGGCCTGCGACGCCGCCTACCTGCCCTATCTCGGCACCAACTCGAAGGGCGAGACGCCGATCCGCCTCGGCTTCAAGGGCCTGTGCTTCCTGCACTTCTCCGTCGAAGGCGGCGACTGGGGCGGGCCGGCCCGGCACGACGTGCACGCCATGCATTGCGCCTGGCTCGGGAGCCCCGGCTGGGAGCTCCTGTCGGCGCTCGCGACGCTCCAGTCCCGGGACGGGCGGCTTTCCATCGACGGCCTGCCGTCGCCGCCGGGGCCCGATGCCGCCGACCGCGCGCTGATCGTCGACGCCGCGCGGGTGGTCCGTCCCGAGACCTTTTTGGCCGAGCTCGGGGCGACGCGCTTCAAGGAGGACGCGCTCTTCGAGGACCTGCTGGCCCGCTTCCTGTTCGAGCCGACGCTCAACCTCGACGGCATCTGGGTGGGTACGACGCCGCCCGGCGCGGAGCCCGCCACCCACCTCGCCCACCGGGCGAGCGCGGTCATGGACCTGCGCTTCGTGCCGGGCATGGCGGTGGAGGAGACGATCGCGTCGATCCGCGCGCATCTCGACCGGCGCGGCTTCGCTCATGTCCGGATGGAGGCGCGGAACGCCTATCCGGCCTGCAAGTGCCCCACCGATTCGCCGATCGTCGAGGCGCTGGTGCGCGCGTGCCGGCGCCACTGCGACCGGGTGATGGTCTTTCCGCTCCACGCCGGCGCGGCGCCGCTCTACCTCTTTTCCGACGTGATCGGCATCCCCTTCGCCTTCGGGGGGCTCGGCCATGGCGGCCGGCCGCACGCGCCCGACGAGTATCTCGACGTCGAGACCATGCGGGCGCATCTGGCCGCGGTCGCCGACTTCCTGTTCGAGGCGGGGGAGCGGCTGTGCTGACCTATCTCGCCCGCCGGCTCGCCGAGTTCGCGATCGTCGTCCTCGGCGTGCTGACCATCGTGTTCCTGCTGCAGCGGCTCTCGGGCGACCCGACCGGGCTGCTCCTGCCCATCGACGCGCCGGAGGAGGTGCGCGCGGAGCTGCGCCGCCAGCTCGGCCTCGCCCGGCCCCTCCTCGTCCAGTACCTGCGCTTCCTCGGCGAGGTCGCGACCGGCAATCTCGGCGAGTCCTACCGCTTCCGCCAGCCGGCGCTCGGCCTCGTCCTCGACCGCCTGCCGGCGACGCTGCTCCTCGCCGGTGCCTCGCTTCTGCTGAGCATCGTGATCGCCCTGCCGCTCGGCATCCTCGCCGCGGTGCGGCGCAATTCCTGGGTCGACACGCTCGCCACCGGTTTCAGCCTGATCGGCCAGGCGGCGCCGGTCTACTGGATCGGCCTGTTGGCCATCCTCCTGTTCTCGGTCCAGTGGCGGCTGCTGCCCTCGATGGGCGGCGGCTCCTGGCAGGCGCTGATCCTGCCGGCCGTCACCCTCGCCTTCTACTCGACGGCCCGCATCATGCGGCTCACCCGCTCCGCCATGCTCGACGTGCTCCACCAGGACTACGTGCGCATGGCCCGGGCGAAGGGCCTGTCCGAGCCGGTGGTGCTGACGAAGCACGCCTTGCGCAACGCCGCGATCCCGATCGTCACCATCATCGGCCTGCAGTTCGGCGGCCTCTTGGGCGGCGCCGTCATCACCGAGACCGTGTTCGCCTGGCCAGGCGTCGGGCGCCTCGCCGTCAACGCGGTCCACCAGCGCGACTTCCCGGTGGTGCAGGCGGTGACGCTCGTCATCGCGGTCTCCTTCGCCCTCATCAACCTCCTGGTCGACCTGCTCTACGTGGCGCTGAACCCGCGGGTGAGGCTCGGCTGATGGCAAGATTCCTGCGCCGGATCGACGGCAAGGGCTGGGTCGGCATCGCCCTCGTGGCGCTCGTCGCCTTCGCGGCGCTCGCCGCCCCCGTGCTCGCGCCGCACGATCCCAACGCGCAGAACATGCTGGCCCCGGTCGCCCCGCCCGCCTGGGCGGACGGGGGAACGGCCGCCCACCTCCTCGGCACCGACCGGCTCGGCCAGGACGTGCTGAGCCGCATCGTCTACGGGGCCCGGGTGTCGCTCCTCACCGCGCTGGTCGCGGTGGCGGGCTCCGCCGCCCTCGGCACCACGCTCGGCCTCTTGGCCGGCTATTTCGGCGGCTGGGTGGCGGCGCTCATCATGCGCCTCGTCGACATCGTGCTGGCGGTGCCGTTCATCCTGCTGGCGCTGGTGTTCATGACCGTGTTCGGGCCGAGCCTCGTCAACCTCGTCCTCGCCTTCGTGCTCGCCCGCTGGGTCCAGTACACCCGCATCGCGTACGGCCTCGTGCTGGAGATGCGCGAGCGCGAGTTCATCCAGGCCTGCGTGGCCGGCGGCCTGTCCCACTTCGACATCCTGTTCCGGCACATCCTGATCAACGTGGCCGGGCCGCTGCTCGTGGTGGCGACGCTCGAGCTCGGCTTCGTCATCCTGATGGAGGCCGGCCTGTCCTTCCTCGGCCTCGGCACCCCGCCCGAGATCCCGTCCTGGGGCGGCATGCTCCAGGAGGGCCGCGCGCTCATCAACATCGCCTGGTGGCTCACCACCTTCCCGGGGCTCGCCATCATGCTGACCGTGGTCGGCTTCAACTTCCTCGGCGACTGGCTGCGCGACCGGCTCGACCCGCGCACCACGGTCGGCGCCTCCGCGGTCGAAGACGCCGCCGTGCCGGCGAGGTCGTGATGCTCCTCGACGTCCAGGACCTCGCCGTCTCGTTCGTGCAGGGCCGCCACGCCCGCCGGGCCCTCGACGGGGTCAGCTTCGCGGTCGAGCGCGGCCGCACCCTCGGCATCGTCGGCGAGTCGGGCTGCGGCAAGTCGCTGACGGCGTTGTCGATCATGCGGCTCCTGCCGATGCCGCCGGCCCGGGTCGACGGCGGAAAAATCCTGTTCGGAGCGAACGGCCGCACCCGCGACCTCCTCGAACTGCCCCCCTCGGGGCCGGAGATCCGGGCCGTGCGCGGCCGCGAGATCGCGATGATTTTTCAGGAGCCGATGACGGCGCTGAACCCGGTCTACACGATCGGCGAACAGATCGGCGAGGCGCTCACCACCCACGAGGGCCTGTCGCGCCGCGAGGCGCACGAACGGGCGGTCGCGCTGCTGCACGACGTGGGCATCCCCTCGCCGGAGGAACGCGCCCGGCAGTATCCGCACGAACTGTCCGGCGGCATGCGCCAGCGCGCCACCATCGCCATCGCGCTCGCCTGCGGGCCCGCCGTGCTCATCGCCGACGAGCCGACCACGGCCC
>DATLFZ010000510.1:0-2997 GCA_035540795.1 Beijerinckiaceae bacterium
GGCGGGGCCGAACCGGCCCGCCCGCTGCGCGAGCGTCGCGCCCGCCCCCGGCGACACCCACCCGGCTCGGCGCCTGCGGCGCCGAGTCCGACCTCCCCGCAAGGGGGAGATGGGGGACGGGGCTAGTCGACCAAAATGATGCGGCAATCATTGACGTTGGTGCGGGTGGGCCCGGGGACGACGAGGTCGCCCAGGCGCTCGAAGAAGGCGGTCGAATCGTTGTCGGCGAGGAGGGCGGCGGCATCGAGACCCGAGGCGCGGGCCCGCGTCAACGTGGTCTCGTCGACGATCGCGCCGGCCGGATCGGACGCGCTGCCGGCGCCGCCGTCGGTGCCGTCGGTGTCCCCGGCGAGGGCGGCGATGCCCGCCCGGCCGCCGAGCGAAAGAGCGAGGGCGAGGGCGAATTCCTGGTTCGGCCCGCCGCGGCCGCGGCCGCGGATCGTCACCGTGAGTTCGCCCCCGGAGACGAGGGCGGCGCGGCGCCCCGCCGCCTGCAACGCGAGCGCCTCGCGCGCCTGCGCGGCGGCGACCTCGCGCGCCTCGCCTTCGAGGTCCGCCCCGAGCAGGACCGGCTCGTAGCCGGCCGCGGCGAGGCGGGCCGCCGCGGCCGCGACGGCGTCGGCCGGCCGGGCGACGATGCGGAAGTCCGTGTTCGCGAATGCCGGATCGCCGGGCTTGGGGCTCTCGCTGTTCGGATCGGCGAGGAGCGCGCGGGCGCTCGGCGGCAGGTCGATGCCGCGCCGCGCCACCACGGCCAGCGCGTCGGCGAGGGTCGAGGGATCGGGCACGGTCGGGCCGGAGGCGATCACCGCCGGGTCGTCCCCGGGCACGTCGGAGATCGCCAGCGTCAGCACCCGGGCGGGCGCAGCGACCTTCGCGAGCCGCCCCCCCTTGATGCGCGAGAGGTGCTTGCGCAGGGTGTTGATCTCGCCGATGGCGGCCCCGGAGCGCAAGAGCGCCCGGGTGATGCCCTGCTTCTCGGAAAGCGTCAGCTCGCCGGCCGGCGCGATCCAGTTGGCCGAGCCGCCCCCGGACAGGAGCACGAGGACGAGGTCGTCCGGCCCCGCCTCCGCGGCGAGGGCAAGGGTGCGCAGGGTCGCCTCCACGCCCTCGCGGTCCGGCACCGGGTGGCCCGCTTCGACGACCGGGATCGCGCCCGCATCCGCCCCGTAGCCGTGGCGGGTCACCGCGAGCCCCGTCAGGCGGTGGGCGGGCAGGCCGCGTTCCCGGTAGACCCGCGCCGCCACGGCGGCCATGCTCGCGGCGGCCTTGCCGGCGGCGAGGACCACGAGCCGCCCCGCGGGCGGATCGGGCAGATGCGCCGGCAGGCAGCCTTCCGGATGGGCCGCCGCGACGGCCGCGTCGAAGGCCTCGCGCAGGAGGGCGCGCCGGGCGGCGAGGCTCACCGCAGCAGCTCCTTGTCGGGCCGCGGCCGCGCCACCCAGATCCCGTACAGGATGAGCGCGCCGCCGAGCATCTGCACGAGGGTGAGGTGCTCGCCGAGGATGGCCCAGGCGAAGGCGGCGGCGGCGATCGCCTCGAGGAAGATGACGAGCGACGAGAAGGTCGCCGGCAGGCGCCCCAGCGCGATGGCGAGGAGGCCCTGGCCGCCGGCGTGGCTGATGAAGGCCATGGCGAGAAGCGCCAGGATTCCGTCGCGGCTCGTCGGCAGGACCCGGGTGTCGAACAGGGCGGCGACGACGAAAAGCACCGCCGCGGTGATCACGCTCGCCACGAAGGTGACCCGGGCCGCGCCCCCGTTCCGGCGCGCGCGCCCGACGGCGAGGAAATAGAGGCCGAAGAAGAAGGCGGTGGCGATCCCATAGAGGTCGCCGCGGATCCGGGCCGGGTCGACCTGCAGGCTCTGGCCGATCAGCGCCGCCCCGCCGGCGAGGCACAGGACGAGGCCGAGCCAGGTCGACCCGGCGACCCGCTGGCGCAGCACCAGCCACACGATCAGGATGACGAAGATCGGCGCCGTCGTGGCGAAGAAGGTGGCGTTCGCCACCGTCGTGTTGAGGATGGCGAGGTGCCAGAAGAACAGGTCGCCGGCGAAGGCGAGGCCGGCGAGCACGCTCGCCCCGGTGACGAGGGGGCCCGTGCGGCCGCCGTTCTCCTCGACCCGCATCCAGGCGTACAGCACCGGCAGGGCGAGCGCGACGCGCCAGAAGGCGCTCGCGAACGGGCCGATCTCGGCCGCCGCCGCGAAGCGCACGAAGATGGGCGAGATCCCCATGGCGACGGCGCCGGCGCAGAGGGCGGCGAAGGCGCCGGCATAGCCGGTCTCGAGGCGGGCGGCGGTGGGCGTCATCGGTCCGGCGGTCGCGTCGGGCAGAGACCTATGGCAAGTTCGCGCCCCAGTCACCCCTCGGAGACGCCGCCCATGAAGGACCTCGACCCGGCGACCCGCACCGAACTCGAAGCCGCGGCCTTCCGCCGGCTGACCGAGCACCTGCGCAACCGGCCGGACGTGCAGAACATCGAGCTGATGAACCTCGCCGGGTTCTGCCGCAACTGCCTGTCCAACTGGCTCCAGGAGGCGGCGGAAGGCCGCGGCCTGCCGCTCTCCAAGGAGGATTGCCGCACGCACGTCTACGGCATGCCCTACGAGGAGTGGAAGGCGCGCCACCAGGGAGAGGCGAGCCCCGAGCAGCAGGCGGAATTCGAGAAGAACAAGCCGGCCCATTGACGGGTCCCCGGTTTCCACAAGGCCCGGTGGGGGCTTCACGGGGTCGCTGACGCGGGCGGCGGGGCTGCGCTAGAAGGCGATTCGCGGCGGGCGCATCGCCCGGTGAGAGCGGGGACCATCATGGCCAGGGACACGGACGGGCCGACCGACGTCGGCGGCGTCGCCGGAGCGCAGCTCAAGTCCTTCATCGAGCGCATCGAGCGCCTGATGGAGGAGGTCAAGACCATCCAGGACGACATCAAGGACGTCTACGCCGAGGCCAAGGGCAACGGCTTCGACACCAAGGTGATGCGCAAGGTGATCGCGCT
>DATLFZ010000511.1:0-18029 GCA_035540795.1 Beijerinckiaceae bacterium
CCCTTGTCGTTCCGGGGCGTCGCGCAGCGCTCGTCATTCCGGGGCTTCGCGAAGCGAAGAGCCCGGAACCCATGGACACCGGCGGTGCGGGATGGCCCGCGACGATGCGGGATGGAGCGGCGGCGCGGGATCGCGCGCGCGGTCGCGTTCTTTCCGGCCAGGGGGTGTTCATGGGTTCCGGGCTCCGGCTTCGCCGGCCCCGGAATGACGGAGGGGGCGCCCGCCCGGTTGGCGTTCGGGCACGGGCCGCACTAAACGGGCGCCATGAGTCGCAGCTTCGTCGGAGCCGCCGCAAATCGCCTCGTCGCCTCCGAGCTCGGCGGCGGGGACCGGTGCGCGCTGCTCCTGCACGGGGGCGGGCAGACCCGGCACGCCTGGGTGCGCACGGGCCGCCGCCTCGCCGAGGCCGGCTGGCGGGCGGTCATGCTCGACCAGCGCGGCCACGGCGACAGCGATCGGCCGGCCGACGGGGCCTACGTCTTCTCCGACTTCGCCGCCGACGCGGCGGCGGTCGCCCGCCGGCTCGCCGCCGAGCACGGGGAGAAGCCGGTCGCCATCGGCGCCTCCCTCGGCGGCATCGCCGCGCTGCTGGCGCTCGGGGCCGAGGATCCCCCCTTCGCCGGGCTCGTCCTCGTCGACGTCGTGCCGAACATGGACCCGCGCGGGGTCGCCCATATCCAGGGTTTCATGCGCGCCGCCCCGGACGGCTTCGCCTCGATCGAGGAGGCGGCGGAGGCGGTCGCCGCCTACCTGCCGCACCGGCCGCGGCCGGCCTCCCTGGACGGGCTGCGGAAGAACCTGCGCTTCCACGACGGGCGCTGGCGCTGGCACTGGGACCCGCGCTTCCTCGACGGTCCGCGGTCGGTCAACACCGAGTGGGAGCGCCACGAGGCCGCGATGATCGAGGCCGCCCGCCGCCTGCCCGTGCCGACGCTCCTCGTGCGCGGCGGCTCGAGCGAGCTCGTCACGGAAGAGGCGGCGGCCGCGTTCCTGGCGCTCGCGCCCGGGGCCGAATTCGTCGACGTGGCCGAGGCCCGTCACATGGTCGCCGGCGACCGCAACGACGCTTTCGCCGCGGCGATCCTGCGTTTCCTGCAGGACAGGTTCCCGATGCCGGTCGCGGGCTCGGCGGCGTGATCGGCTTGCGCCTGCCCGGGCGCGGCCAGATATGGTAGGCAGCGGGCGAAGCGAGAGGGGGAATCCATGTCCCAGAGCCTGGCGCGGCCGGAGCGGATCGCCGAGGTGGTCGACCCGATCTGGACGAAGCTGCGGATGGAGGCCGAGGCGGTGATCCGCCAGGAGCCGTCCCTGACGAGTTTCGTCCTGACCACGATCCTCAACCACACCACCCTCGAGGCCGCCGTCACGCACCGGGTCGCGGCCCGCCTCGGCCATCCGGCCCTGCCCGCCGATCTCGTCGCCCAGACCTTCTGCCAGGCCCTCGAGGACGAGCCCGCCATCGGCGAGGCGGTGCGCAGCGACCTTCTCGCCATCGCCGATCGGGACCCCGCCTGCAACCGGCTCATCGAGCCGATGCTCTACTTCAAGGGCTTTCACGCCATCCAGACGCACCGCCTCGCCCATTGGCTGTGGCGCCAGGGCCGGCAGGATTTCGCCCTCTACCTCCAGAGCCGCTCGTCGGAGGTTTTTCAGACCGACATCCACCCGAACGCGCGCATCGGGCGCGGCATCTTCCTCGACCACGCCACCGGCCTCGTCGTCGGGGCGACCGCGGTGATCGAGGACAACGTCTCGATGCTGCAGGACGTGACGCTGGGCGGCACCGGCAAGGAGCGCGGCGACCGCCATCCCAAGATCCGCCAGGGCGTCCTGATCGGCGCGGGCGCGAAGGTGCTCGGCAACATCGAGGTGGGCCAATGCGCCCGCATCGCGGCGGGCTCCGTCGTGCTCCAGCCCGTGCCGCGCAACACGACGGTCGCCGGCGTGCCCGCGAAGGTGGTCGGCACCGCCGGCTGCGCCGAGCCTTCCCGCAGCATGGACCAGATCCTGTCGGAACTGGCCGAGTAGTCCGCCGTTGCCGCGCCGGCGCGCTCCCGCCGGCGCGCCCCTCCCCCGCCAGCGCACGAGGTCCTCGTGGACAAGAACGAAATGGCCAAGGTCGAGCGCTACCTGCGCCGCACCTTCGCGAACCACTCCATCCGCGTCGTCGGTCGCCCGAAGAAGACGGATTCCGCCGAGATCTACCTCGGCGAGGAGTTCATCGGCGTCCTCTACGAGGACAACGAGGAGGGCGAGCGCTCCTACAATTTCCAGATGGCGATCCTCGACACGGACCTCGAGGACTGAGCCGTTCACCATGACGGAAGGCGGCGCTTAACGGATCGTTAAGCCTGCGCCAGAGTGGGGCCGAGGACAGGCCCCATGCTCGATCCGAACGTCGCCAATTCCCTCCACGCGCTCGCCCTCGGCTTCGCCTTCGCCGGGCTCCTGGCGAGCGCCTTCGAGTTCCTGACCGCCCGGCGCGCCGCCTTCTCGCTCCTGCAGGGCGGCGGGCTCGGGGCGGTCGCCTGCGTGCCCGTCGTGGTCTTCGCGGCGCCGATCCTGATCCTGCGTGCCACCCTGTCGGCGCGGCGAGAGGGCCGCTTCGGGCTCGCCCTTCTCGCGGGAATCGTCGCCGGGCTGTGGAGCCTCATGTCCGGCCGCCTCGTCCTCGATCTCGCGCTCGGCTTCGGCGCTTGACGCCCGCGCCGGCGCGGCGCTCTCTGCGGGCCGCAACCCCGAGGACGCCATGCCGCTCTACGCTCTCGACGACGCCGCCCCCGAGCTGCCGGGCGCCGACCGCTACTGGATCGCGCCCGACGCCCACGTGATCGGGAAGGTCCGCCTCGGCGACGAGGCGAGCGTGTGGTTCGGCTCGGTCCTGCGCGGGGACAACGAGCTCATCGCCATCGGCGCGCGCACCAACATCCAGGAAGGCTGCATGCTCCACACCGACATGGGTTTTCCCATGACGATCGGCGAGGACTGCACCATCGGCCACCACGCCATCCTGCACGGCTGTACGATCGGCCGGAACGCCCTCATCGGCATGGGGGCGACGGTCCTCAACGGCGCCCGCATCGGGGCGAACTGCCTCGTCGGGGCGAACGCGCTCGTGACCGAGGGCAAGGAATTTCCGGACGATTCGCTGATCGTCGGTGCGCCGGCGAAGGCGATCCGCACCCTCGACGCGGACGCGGCCGAGCGCCTGCGCCAGACCGCGCTCCACTACGTCGAGAACTGGCGCCGGTTCGCCCGCGGCCTGCGCCGTATTGCCTGAACGGGAGCGGCCGACGCTCGGCCCCGACGCCAGCGCAGCCGTGATTTCCGATCCGGGGCTTTCCCGGGTAGGTTCGAGCGGCCGGCGCCGCCGGCGATCCTCGGAGCCCCCCGTGTCGAGCGCAGGTCAGACATCCGTGCCGGCGCCGCGCCCGAGCCGCACGATCCCGGCCGCGGTCGCCCTGGTCGGGCTGACGCTCGCCCTCGTGGCGCTGCTCGCCGGGCTGTTCGTCTGGCAGGGCCGGCGCGACGCCCGCGGGGCGATCGAGGCCCGCGCGTCGAGCGCCGCCTACACGGCGGCGATGTACGTGCGCATGGTGGTCGAGGCGAACCTCCAGGCGCTGCAGCGCGTCGCCGAGCACATGGAGCGCCGCCCGGACCTTCTTTCCTCCGCCACCGTCACCGACCTCAACGACGCCGTGGCCGCCCTGCCGGGGGCGGTGCCGATCTGGGTGTTCGACGCCCAGGGCGCCTCCGTGCTCACCAACGAGCTCGGCGTCGGGGCGGTGAACATCGGCGACCGCGACTACTTCGCAGCCCTGCGCGAGGGGGCGACCTGGCACATCGGCGGCTTCGTCGTCGGCCGCACCACCGGCCGCAAGTTCTTCCCCATCGGGCGGCGCATCGGCGCCGAGGGCCGCTTCGCCGGGGCGGTCGTCATCTACGTCCCCGCCGAGATGCTGGCCGAGTTCTGGGAATCCATGCATCTCGGGCTCGGCTCCACCGTCGGCCTCATCCGCGACGACGGCTGGCTCGTCGCCCGCTATCCGGTCCCGGAGAGGCCGCTCAACCTCGCCGGCTACGCCCTGTTCACGGAGCACCTGGCGCGGGCCTCGCAAGGCACCTACGCCGCGGAGGCGTCTCCGGCGGACGGCACCGCGCGGATCGTCGGCTATCGCCGCATCGAGGGGCTGCCCCTCGTCACCGTCGTCGGCGTGCCGACGAGCGCCTTCGCCCAGAGCATGGGCCAGCGCCTCGCCGAGGTGGTGCTGGTCGCGGCCCCGATCGGGCTCGCCCTCCTCGTCGTCTCCCTGTGGGTGGTGCGGCTCCTGCGCAAGGAGGAGGCCGCCCGCGGCGCCCTCGCCGAGGCCCTCGAGCAGAACCGCACCCTGTTTCGCGAGATCCACCACCGGGTGAAGAACAACCTCCAGACCGTCTCGGCCCTGGTCCAGCTCCAGCCCGGGGAGGCCGAGAACAAGCAGGAGCTGATCCGCCGCATCGCCGCGATGACGGCGGTGCACGAGCACATCTACGGCTCGGACCAGTTCGAGAGCCTCGAAATGGCCGAGTACGTCCGCCGCCTCGTCGCCCGTCTCCGCGAGGGCTACGGTTCGAGCGTCGCCGTCGAGTGCGACCTCGACCCGGTGCGGATCGGCGCGGACCAGGCCCTGCCCCTCGGGCTCATCCTCAACGAGGTCGTCTCGAACGCCTTCAAGCACGCCTTCCCGGACGGGCGGAGCGGGCGCATCGACGTCGCCCTGAAGGAAGCGGCGGGCGAGGTGCGGCTCACGGTGCGCGACGACGGGGTCGGCGCGAGGGCCGAGGCCGGGCAGGGCATGGGCAGCCGCCTCGTGCGCGCCCTGACGCAGCAGCTCGGCGGCACGTCGAGCGTGCGCCAGGACGGCGGCACGGTGTTCGAGCTCGCCTTCCCGCGCGCCGAGCCGACCCCGGTGCGGCCCTACGCCGAGGCCGCCTGACCTATTTCGCCAACGGGTCGGGGCGGAGCTGGAAATGCACCACCAGCGGCCGCGAGCCCTTGCCGCCCTCCATCAGCCAGGGGGTGCGGTCGCCGCTCGTGGTCCACAGGCCGCGGCCCTTCCAGCCCGCCCCCGGGTCGTCGATGCGCCCGTCGAAGCCCTTGGCGTAGAAGCCGAGCGGATACGGCACCCGCAGCACGACCATGCGCCCGTCCTTGAACGCGATCAGCCCGTCGTTGAGGTTGCCGGTCGCCATCGGCACGTCCCTGCCGAGGCCGAAGGTGTCGTGCTGGTCGACCCAGGCGTAGTAGCTCGATTCGGCGCTGTTCTCGCCGAGCCCCTTAAAACCCGGGCCGGGGAACTGGTGGAAGCTCCAGCCCTCGGGGCAATGGTCGCCGGTCGCCTTCGGCCCGTTGAGCGGGCCCTTGCATTTCGAGCGGTCGAAGCTGCCGAGATGGCCGCTCGCCAGCGACACCCACACCACGCCCTTGCTGTCGATGTCGGCTCCGCGCACGCCGAAGCCGGGCATCGGCACGTTGTAGAGCTCGGCGAGGGCCGTCTCCGGCGGGTTCGGCCCGGGATCGAGGCGCACCACCGCGCCCGGGAAGGTGCGGACCGAGCCCCAGACCGAGCCGTCGGCCGGGTTCGGCATCACCGCGTACCAGGGCGCCTGGATGCGCTTGTCCTTCCCCGGGTCGACCGGCTGGTTCGGCTCGACCGCCTCGTCCCGGCGGCCGTTGCCGTTGGTGTCGAGGATCAGCGCCGTCCACCCCTGGGCCTTTGCCGCGTCCCCGGTCTCGTCGAACAGCTTCGTGTTCAGCCATCCGACCACCGGGCCGCCGCCGCTCGTCCAAAGCGTCTCGTTGCCGTCGTAGCCGAACTGGAGGTGATGGGTACCGAAGCAGGTGTCGACGAAGGTGTACTTGCCGGTCTTTGGGTCGAGCACCGAGAGCTGCCGGTTGGTGCGCTCGAGGGGAAAAAGCTTCGCCGAGGGGTGGTCCGATCCCTTGCGGCAGAAGGCGGGGTTTTGGGGGCCGCGCACGGCGGCGGTGAACCAGACCCGGCCGTCCCGGCCGAACATCGGGTTGTGGTTGTTGGTCCGGCTCTGCCACAGGACCTCGTCGCCCCAGTAGGGGGAGGGCATCAGCGGCTTCGCCCCGGCGGCATGGCCGGGGCCGGCAGCGACCGGCGTGTCCGGATCGCGCACCGGCGCGACGAACTCCGTCGCCTCGTTCCTCACCGGATCGAGGATCGGGATGACGTCGGTGCTGTACTCGGCCGAGCCGTAGAGCTTGCCGAAAGCGTTGACGGTCGGGAAGCGCCGGTCGGTCGAGATCAGGTCGTGCAGGTAGTGCCGGTCGTTGAGCCAGTCGCGCACCGTCACGACCACGTTGCGCTCGACCCCTTGCGGCCGCGGCGGCGTCGCGTGCGGCAGCTCGCCTGCGGCGATCCGGTCGGTCCAGTCGGCGAAATGGCGGAACGGCACGCCGCCGAGGGTGCCGGCGAGTTGGTTCACCATCAGCTCGCCCGCCTGGCCCGACTGGACGCGGCGGACCCAGGCCTCCTCCGACGTCGCGAACTCGCCGAGCCCGGGCGGGAAGGTGCGGGTCGAAAGCTGGCCGAGCTGGTGGCAGCCGACGCAGCTGTTGCTCTTCATGATGTTCAGCCAGAGCGGCTGCGTGACCGCGGCCGGGATGTCGCCCTTGCCGCCGAACCGGTCCGCGGGCGGGATCGTGAGCATCGAATACCAGTAGATCGCCGGGTAGACCTGCGCCGCCGCCGCCGCGTTCGGGGCCGGCACGGCGGAAAGGTTCACCAGGGTGCCGGGCTCGGCCGCGACCTTCGGCGAGTCGACGAGCCCGTAGCCGCGGACCCACAGGCGGTACGAGGCTTTCGGCAGGTCCGGCACGACGTAGCGGCCCTGGTCGTCCGTCACGACGATGCGGGCGAAGCGGGTCTGGAAAGCGTCGGTCTCGGCGATGACCCACACCCCCGCCTCGGGCCCGTTCGGGCCGGCGACCACCCCGCCGATGTCGTCGGCGTCGATCGCGACCTGCCCGGCCGCCGGGCCGGCGGCGACGAGGGCGGCGAGAAGGGTCGCATGGGTCCCGCGCATGGGGTCCTCCCGGGGGTATGCGGCCGCAGCGTAGCGCAGGCGGGCCCGGCGTCACATCACGCCTGTGCGACGCGGAACCCGGGCCGGGATCGAAGGCTTGACGGCGGGCAGGGAGGACCCCGTGCGCAGCCTGAAGCACGCCTCGGTCGTGATCACCGGCGCCTCGAGCGGCATCGGCCGGGCGACCGCGCGCGCCTTCGCCCGGGAAGGCGCGAACGTCGTCCTCGCCGCCCGCCGGGCGGCCTTGCTCGAGGCGGTCGCCGCGGAGTGCCGCCGGCTCGGCGGGCGCGCCCTCGCGGTCCCGACGGACGTGACCGACGAGGCCGCCGTGCGGCACCTGGCACGGGCCGCGCAGGAGCGCTTCGGCGGCATCGACGTGTGGATCAACAACGCCGGGGTCGGGCTGTTCGGGCCCTATCTCGAAGGCGACCTCGCTCTGCACAAGCGGGTCGTCGAGACGAACCTGTTCGGCACCATGCACGGCTGCGCGGCGGCGCTGCCGGTGTTCCTCGCCCAGGGCGGGGGAATCCTCGTCAACAACGTCTCCCTCGGCGGCTGGATGCCGGTGCCGCTCGCCGCCGCCTACACGGCGAGCAAGTTCGCCCTGCGCGGCTTCACCGCGAGCCTGCGCCAGGAATTCTCCGCCCATCCGGGCATCCGCATTTGCGCCGTGTTCCCGTCCGTCACCGACACGCCGGGCCTGCGCCACGGCGCGAACGTCGTCGGGCGCGCCCTCGAGCCGCCGCGGCCGATCTACCCGCCCGAACAGGTGGCGCAGACGATGGTACGCCTCGCGCTCCACCCGCGCGACGAGGTCGCCGTCGGCCTGCAATCGACCCTCGCCCGGGTCGCCTACGCCGCCGCCCCGCGCCTGACCGAGCGCCTCGGCGCCCGCGCGACCCGGGGCTACGCCGAAAACCTCGATCCGGCCCCGCCCCGGCCGGGCAACCTGTTCGAGCCCGGGCGCGGCGCGGGCGTGCGCGACGGCTGGATCGCCGAAAAAGGCGGGACTGGCCCGCTCGTCCTGGGGCTGGCCGTGGCGGGCGCGGCGGCCGCGGCGCTCGCCCTGCGCGGAGCGCGCCCTTGAGGCACCGGCCCGAGCTCAGGTCCGTGCGGGCCCGGCGCGACGAGATCGTCCGCCCCGGCGAGACCTGCTGGCGCACGGCCCGCGCGGAGCGCCTGGCGCTGCTCATGGACAACCAGGCCTATTTCCGCGCCGTCGGCGAGGCCCTGCGGCAGGCCCGGCGCTCGGTCTGGATCATGGGCTGGGAGTTCGACCCGCGCACGGTGATCGACCCCGACGCGGGCGAGGAGACCTTCGGCGACCTCCTCAACCGGCTCGTCGCCGAGCGGCCGGAGCTCTCCGTCCGGCTCCTGATCTGGGACGCGGCCCTGCCGGTCTCGGTGTCGCGCAACTTCTTCCCCCAGCGGGCCCGCTTCTGGCTCGACCGGCGCATCGGCCTCGTGCTCGACGACCGCCATCCCCTCGGGGCCTGCCACCACCAGAAGCTCGTGCTGGTCGACGACGCCCTCGCCTTCGTCAGCGGCGGCGACTTCATGCCCGGCCGCTGGGACAGCCACGCCCATATCGACGGCGATCCGCGCCGGCGCCTGCTCGGGCGCGACCACGCTCCCCGCCACGACGTCACCGCCCTCGTCGACGGCGAGGCGGCGGCGGCCCTCGCCGATCTCGCCCGCGAGCGCTGGCGGCGCGCCACCGGCGAGACCCTGCCCGGGCCCGAGCCGGCGACCGACGTCCCCTGGCCCGCCTCGGTCGACGCCGCTGCCGCCGGCGTCGAGATCGGGATCGCCCGCACCCTGCCCGGCTTCGCGGGGCCTGAGGTGCGCGAGAGCGAGGCGCTCTACCTCGCCATGATCGCCGCCGCCCGGCGGCTGATCGTGATCGAGAACCAGTATTTTTCCGCCGCCGCGATCGGCGCCGCCCTCGAGGCCCGCCTCGCCGAGCCGGACGGTCCCGAGATCGTGGTGGTCTGCACGCCCCATTCGCCGAGCTATTTCGACCGCCTGTTCATGGACGCCGGGCGCGACGCGCTGGTCGCCCATCTGCGCGGCGCCGACCGCTTCGGCCGCTTCCAGGCCTTCGCGCCCTACACAGCGGAGGGCCAGGGCATCATCGTCCATTCCAAGGTGATGATCGTCGACGACGTCGCGCTCCGGGTCGGCTCGTCGAACGCCAACAACCGCTCGATGGGGCTCGACACCGAGCTCGACCTCGTCGTCGCGGCGCCGGACGGGCCGGCGGGGGCGCCCCTGCGGCGGGCCGTGAACGCCTTCCGGGACGGGCTCCTCGCCCATTATCTCGACCGCCCGGCGGAGGAGCTCGCCCGCACGGCCGCGCGGCTCGGCAGCTACGGCGCGGCGATCGACCGGCTCGACCGGGAGGAACCCCGCCGGCTGCGTCCGATCCGGCCCGGCGCCCTCGGCCCGCTCGGACGCATCACCGCCTCGCGCCATCTCGGCGACCCGCTCGGCACCTTCGACAACTGGCGGCCCTGGCGGCGCCCGGCCGGTCCCGTGCGCTTCCCTGTTGCCGCGGTCGCGGCGGCCGGCGCCGCGGCGGGGCTTCTCGCCGTCGCCGCGCGGCGCTCCGGCGAGGAGGGGCGCTAGGGCACGAGGTCGGCGGGCGGCGCGTCCGGCGCGAAGCGGCGCGGCCGGTTGAGGCGCACCAGCGGCTCGAGCTGCCAGATCCCCGCCGCGAGGAGGAAGGCGGCGAAGGCCGCGACCGCGTTCGCCCCTTGCGAAAAGGCCTGCCAGGCGAAGGCCGCGATGGCGATCAGCGAGGCGGCGCTGAACAGGGCGACGAGGAGCCAGATCACCGGCGGGCGCCCGGCCACGAAGCGGCAGGCCGGGTTCACCCGGCCGATCTCCGACAGGAGCGCGCGCACGAAGGCGCCGTATTCCGCATCCTGCGAGCGGGCCTCGAGCATGCTGCGCCAGGAGAGCGAGGTGAGGTTCACCCGCTTGCCGTCCTTGAGCACGAGCTTCGTCCGAAATACCCGGTTGGAGAAGCTGCGCGGCTGATAGGTGAGCCGCACGTGCTCGACCCCCTCGAGCCGGACGTCGTCGACCCGGCGCATGCCGTCGACGACCAGCCGCCCCGGGAGGAGGCGGAAGGCCACCTCGAACCCGACCGGGCGGGGATTCTGGCGATAAACGCGTTCCTGGTCCATGGCCGCTCTCAGCACGAACCGGCAGCGGCTGTCCAGAACGGGCGGGCTCGCGCGTCGTTGATGGGACCGAGGCCGCGGTTGCGCGTTGTCGGCCGTGGAGGTCCCGATGCAGCTCGATCCCGACGAGGTCCGCCGCCGGCTCGAGGCCGAGAAGGCGGAGCTCCGCTCCCTCGAGGCGGAGGCGGCGGGCAGCCGGCCCTCGGTCGCGCTCGACCAGACCGAGGTCGGCCGGCTGGCGCGCATCGGCGCCATCCAGGCGCACGAGATGGCGCTCGCGACCGAGCGCCGGCGCAGGGAGCGCCTCGCCCGGATCGACGCCGCCCTCAAGCGTCTCGACGAGGGCGAGTTCGGGATCTGCATCTCCTGCGGCGACAGGATCGCCGAGAAGCGGCTGGAGATCGACCTCACCACTCCCACCTGCGTGAAGTGCGCCAAGTAGGGCGGGTCGCCACCGGCGGCGCACGCGGCGCCCGCGGAGCCCCTCGCCCCCGACCGGGCCGGAGCCCGTGAGCTCAGGGCGAGGCCTCCGTCAGCACCGCCGGGTCGAGGCCGGTCGCCCGCGCGATGCGCCCGAGCGCGTCCGGCGATCCCCGTTTCGCACCGCGTTCCAGCTCGCTCAGGTAGCCCTGGCCGAGCCCCGTCGCGCGGGCGAGCGCGACCTGCGTCAGCCCCGCCCTCCGACGCGCGGCGCGGATCGGCGTGTCGCCGGCCGCCACCGCCTCGACCAGCCACCCCGGCAGGAGGGCCTCGCCGCGCGCGCGGCGCTCCCGCGCCTCGGCGCCGAGGAGGACGGTCATGCGATCCTCGGCCTCCTCGTCGCCCGCGGCCGCCAGCAGGGCGTCGTAGGCGCGCCGGGGGAGGACGACGAGTTCCTCGCCGCCTTCCGTCGTGATGAACTGGGGCTTCATCCGCTCCTCCCTACCCGGCCCGGTAGATTTCGCGCCGGTGACCGACGGCGACGATGGTCAGTCGGGTCGCCTCCTCCTCGAAGACGACGCGGTACTCCCCGTCCCGCAGCCGGACGAGCGAGGAGCCGCGAAGCCGCTTCACGTCCCCTTCCCCGGATAACGCGAAGCGGTACAAGCGCTCGGTCAGCCGCTCCTGGATCTCCGGCGGCAACTTCCAAGAGTCGCGCGCGGCCGCCGGGACGTACACCAGCGTCTTGTTCACGACGACAGCATATCGCTCGACGGAGCTATAATCCAGGCGATCGGCGATATTCCGGAGGGCCTCCGATTCGGACGAGCTCCGGCCGGCCCCGCGCCGGTCGACGCGCGCAACGCGCCAGCCCGGGGCCTCCCTCCCTTGCCCCTTGAAGCTGCAACGGGAGGCGCGTAAGCCGGGTTGTCGAGGAGGACGCCCGTCGTGGGCCTCTCGGAAATCCGGCAGCCGCAGGGGAGCAGCACATGGCCGCAACCACCTTCGATCTCGGCGACGTCAAGCGCCGGATGCAGGGCGCCCTCAACGCCCTCAGGCACGACCTCGGCAGCCTGCGCACCGGTCGCGCCTCCCCGAACCTGCTCGATCCGATCCAGGTCGACGCCTACGGCGCGCTGATGCCGATCCAGCAGGTCGCGACCGTGAGCGTGCCGGAGCCGCGGCTCCTCAGCGTGCAGGTCTGGGACCCCGGCATGGTCTCCGCGGTCGAGAAGGCGATCCGCGATTCCGACCTCGGCCTCAACCCGCTGACCGAAGGCCAGACCATCCGCCTGCGCATCCCGGAAATGACCGAGCAGCGCCGCAAGGAGATGGTCAAGGTCGCCCACAAATACGCCGAGGAGGCGCGCATCGCCGTTCGCCACGTGCGCCGCGACGGGCTCGACATCCTCAAGAAGCTCAAGAAGGACGGCACCATGGGCGAGGACGAGGAGCGCCGCCACGAGGACCAGGTCCAGAAGGCGACGGACGAGGCCATCGCCGAGGTCGACCAGATCCTGGCGACCAAGGAAAAAGAGATCATGCACGTCTGAGCCCGATGACCGCCCGTCCCGAGACCGCGACCGTGGCCCCCGCTCTTGCGGGCGTGCCGGAGCACGTCGCGATCATCATGGACGGGAACGGGCGCTGGGCGGCGAGCCGGGGCCTGCCCCGGGCGGAGGGGCACCGGCGGGGCGTCGAGGCGGTGCGCCGGGCCGTGCGGGCCGCCGCCGAGCTCGGCGTGCGCTACCTCACGGTGTACAGCTTCTCGGCCGAGAACTGGCGCCGGCCGGCGCAGGAGGTGGCCGACCTGATGGGCCTCCTCAAGCGCTTCATCCGCCACGACCTCGCCGACCTGCACGCCAACAACATCCGGGTCGTCATCATCGGCGGGCGCGACGACCTCGCGCCGGACCTGCGCGCCCTCCTGCGCGAGGCCGAGGACCTCACCCGCGCCAACACCGGCCTGACGCTCGTCGTCGCCTTCAACTACGGCGGCCGCCAGGAGATCGTGGCGGCGGCCCGGCGCCTCGCGGAGCGGGTCCGGCGCGGCGAGCTCGCCCCCGAGGACATCGACCTGCCGGCCTTCGAGGCCGCCCTCGACACGCGCGGCATCCCCGACCCGGACCTCGTCATCCGCACCTCCGGCGAGCAGCGGGTCTCGAACTTCCTCCTGTGGCAGGCCGCCTACGCGGAGTTCGTGTTCCTGCCGGTGCTGTGGCCGGATTTCGACCGGGACAGCCTGGTCGCGGCAATCGACGAGTTCGGCCGCCGGGAGCGGCGCTTCGGCGGCACCGGCGTGCGGGACGTGTGATGGCCCGCGACGGCGCGCCGGAGCCGTCCTGGCTCGCCTCCGAACTCGGCCAGCGCGTCGTCTCCGGCCTCGTCATGATCGCCGCGGCGCTCGCGGCCGCCTACTGGGGCGGCTGGCCCTTCGCCCTGTTCTGGCTGCTCGCGGCGCTGGCGATCCTCGTGGAGTGGCTCGCGGTGACCGGTGCCTCGCCGCGGGGGAGGCTGCGCCTCGTGCTCGGCGCCGGCCTCCTCGGCCTCGGGCTCGGCTACCTGCTCGCCCTCCCCCTCCTCGCCGGGGCGGCCGTGGTCGCCACCGTTCTCGCGGCGTTCGCCCTCGCCCGGACCGGCGTCGATCGGGGCTGGGCCGTCGCCGGTTTCGTCTGCGCCGCGGTGATCGCCCTCGTTCCGCCGGCGGTGCGGGACCATCCCGGCCTCGGCCTTTCGGCGATCCTGTGGATGTTCGCCGTGGTCTGGACCACCGACGTCGCCGCCTACTTCACCGGGCGGAGCCTCGGCGGCCCCAAGCTCTGGCCGGCGGTGAGCCCCAAGAAGACCTGGTCCGGCTTCCTCGGCGGCCTGGGCGGGGGCACCGCCGCCGGCCTCGCCGTGGCCGTCGTCGCGCAGCGCCACGGCGCGGCTCCGTTCGGCCTCGCCGCCGTGGCGGTGCTGTCCGCCGCCGCCTCCGTCGTCGGGCAGCTCGGCGACCTTGCCGAGTCGGCGCTCAAGCGCCATTTCGGCGTCAAGGATTCGGGGAACCTCATTCCCGGCCACGGCGGCGTCATGGACCGGCTCGACGCCTTCTGGGCGGTGGCGCTCTTCGTCGGGCTCCTGCTCGCCGGGGCGCAGGCGGCCCGCGGCTGACGAGGAGCGGATGGACGCGCCCAAATCGCCGCCGCCGGGTCGCGATGTCGCCGCGATTGCACGGGAGAGGAACGCCCGCCGCGCATTCCCGTCGCGCCGCCGCGTCCGGCCGTACCCTTTCGGCGGGCGCGCCGCCGTACCGCGACCGGGCCGGCCGCGCGCAATACATTTGAAATCGCCCCGGCTTACGGTCGGGGCGTCGGATCGGAACCGACGGCCGCCCCCGCCGCGCCGCGCGAGCGGGCGGACCCGGCCAGGAGACTGAGATGGAATTCCTCGCACTCGTGGGCGGCACGACGACGTCCCTGGCGTTCACGCTGCTCGCCTTCCTATTCGTGCTCACCGTGGTGGTGTTCGTGCACGAGCTCGGGCACTTCCTGGTCGGGCGCTGGTGCGGGGTCGGCGTCAACGCCTTCTCGATCGGCTTCGGCCCCGAGCTCGTCGGCTGGACCGACCGGCACGGCACCCGCTGGAAGATCTCGGCGATCCCGCTCGGCGGCTACGTCAAGTTCGCCGGCGACGCCAACGCCACGAGCGCCCCCGACCCGAACGCCCTCGCCACGATGAGCGCCGCCGAGCGCGCGGTCAGCTTCCACCACAAGAGCGTCGCCAAGCGCTCCGCCATCGTCGCCGCCGGCCCGATCGCCAACTTCCTCCTCGCCATCGTGGTGTTCGCCGGCATCGCCTACGTGAGCGGGCGCCACGTGATCGCCCCTCGGGTCGAGGTGGTGCAGCCGGAGAGCGCCGCCGCCCGCGCCGGCTTCCAGCCCGGCGACCTCGTCGTCGCCATCGACGGGCGCCGAATCACGAGCTTCGCCGACCTGCAGCGCATCGTCAGCGCCAGCGCCGACGACACCCTGCGCATCGTCGTCGACCGCAACGGGGAGCGGGTGACGCTCACCGCCGTGCCCGACCTGCGCGTCCAGGAGACGCCGTTCGGCAAGCAGCGCATCGGCCTCCTCGGCCTGCAGGCGCCGAGCGCTCCCGAGGCGCGGGTGCACGTGCGCTACGGCCCGGTCGAGGCCCTCGGGCTCGGGGCCTACGAGACCTGGTACGTGGTCGAGCGCACCTTCGGCTATCTCGGCAAGCTGGTGGTCGGGCGCGAATCGGCCGACCAGCTCTCCGGCCCGATCCGGATCGCGCAGGTGTCCGGCCAGGTGGCGGAGCTCGGCGGCCTGTCGGGCCTCGTCAGCCTGATCGCGATCCTGTCGGTGTCGATCGGCCTCATCAACCTCTTTCCGATCCCGCTCCTCGACGGCGGCCACCTCGTCTTCTACGCGGTCGAGGCGCTCCGCGGCCGGCCCTTGAGCGAGCGCGCCCAGGAGATCGGGTTCCGCATCGGCCTCGCCATCGTGGTCATGCTGATGCTCTTCGCCACTTGGAATGATCTTGTTCACCTTGGCACGTCATTCGTCGCCCGCGGGACGTGACACGAAGGCCACGCCCCGCCAAAATGCCCGCCGGTGGGGACGACCGGCGTTTGCACGAGCGCCGAAACTCTGTAGAAGCGCTGGACCGTCAAGGTAGGCCGTCGTCGGCCCGCCTTGCCGGGATGCGGGGTCAACCCGCGCCGAGGCGCAAACGAGACGGGCCAGTTGATGACAGCTCCGAAGAAGAGCCGGCGTAGTTCGATTTTCCGCGCGACCGTGGGCCTCGGCGCCCTCTTCGCCTCGCTGACCGTGGCCCAGATGGCGCACGCGCAGCAGATCGTCGTGCAGGGCAACCGGCGCGTCGACGCGGAGACGATCCGCTCCTACGTCACCGGCGCCGGCGCCGGCTCTCTCGAGGAGGCTCGCCGGGCCCTGCTCGCGAGCGGGATGTTCTCGTCGGTCTCCGTCGCCCGCCGCGGCGCGCAGATCGTCGTCACGGTCAACGAGAACCAGATCGTCAACCGGGTGGTGTTCGAAGGCGCCCGCGCCGTCCAGCGCGAGATCCTCGAGCAGGAGGTCCAGACCCGCGCCCGCGGCCCCTACAACCCGGCGACGATCGAAGCGGACGTGCGCCGCATCTCCGACGTGTACCTGCGCGCCGGCCGGGGCACCGCCGCGGTCCAGCCGCGCATCGTCGACCTGCCGAACGGGCGCGTCGACGTGGTCTTCGGCATCACGGAAGGCGGCAAGACCGGCATCCGCGAGATCAGCTTCTCGGGCAACCAGGCCTTCTCCGATTCCCGCCTGCGCGGGCTGATGGCGTCGAGCGAAATGAACCTGCTCAGCTGGTTCAAGACCTCCGACGTCTACGATCCCGACCGCATCGCCGCCGATCTCGAGCTGATCCGCCGCTACTACCTCAAGCACGGCTACGCCGACTTCCGGGTCGTCTCCTCGGATGCGCGCTTCGACGCCGCCCGGGCCGGCTGGGTGGTCCAGATCGTCGTCGACGAAGGCCCGCAATACCGGGTCGGCGACATCCAACTCGATTCGCGCGTCGCCCTGGATCCGGAGCTGCTGCGGCGCCAGATCCGCACCCGCCCCGGCGACGTCTACGACGCCCAGCTCGTCGAGCGCACCCTCAACGACATCACCCTCGAGCTCGCCCGGCGCGGCTACGCCTTCGCCAACGTGCGTCCGGCCGGCGCCCGCGATCCGGCCAGCCGGACCCTCGGCATCACCTACATCGTCGAGGAGGGCCCGCGGGTCTACGTCGAGCGGATCAACGTCCGCGGCAACACCCGCACCCGCGACTACGTCATCCGCCGCGAGATGGATATCGGCGAGGGCGACGCCTACAACCGCGTCCTGCTCGACCGGGCAGAGCGGCGCCTCAACAACCTCGGCTACTTCAAGCGCGTGCGCGTGACGAACGAGCCGGGCACGGCGCCCGACCGGGTCATCGTCAACGTGGACGTGGAGGATCAACCCACGGGCTCGTTCGCCATCTCGGGCGGCTACTCGACGGCGGACGGCGTCATCGCCGAGGTCTCGCTCAGCGAGTCGAACTTCCTCGGCCGCGGCCAGTTCGTGCGCCTCGCCGGCAGCACCGGCCAGCGCACCCGCGGCATCGATTTCTCGTTCACCGAGCCGTACTTCCTCGGCTACCGCCTCGCGGCCGGTTTCGACCTGTTCTCCCGCTACGCCGACCAGACCCAGTACGCCCGCTACGAGAGCCGGACCACCGGCGGCCAGCTGCGCCTCGGCATCCCCGTGACGGAGAATTTCGGCGTCACCCTGCGCTACTCGCTGTTCGAATCGCACCTCAAGATCCCGAACACGGTCCGCAAGCCGTACAACGACTGCTCGGTGCCGATCCCGGGCTACACGGCGATCAATCCGCCGACGGATCCGTTCACGCTGTCGACCGGCGCTCCGGGCGAGTCGCCGAACCGGATCTTCTGCGAGTACAACGGCGAGGCCTCCCTCGCGATCAAGGAATCCCAGGGCAGGCGCATCACCTCCCTCGGCGGCCTCACCCTGGTCTACAGCACCCTCGACATCCCGCGCGACCCGCGCAACGGCTTCTACGTCGAGCTGAAGCCGGACGTCGCCGGCCTCGGCGGCGACTCGCGCTACTTCCGCACCGTCGCCGACGCCCGCTACTATTACGAGCTGTTCGAGAACGTGGTCGGCATCGCCCGGGTCCAGGGCGGCCACATCATGGGCTTCGGCGGGCGCGACCTGCACATGATCGACCACTTCTTCATGGGGCCGACGCTGGTGCGCGGCTTCGCGATCTCGGGCATCGGCCCTCGCGACGTGTCGACCCTCGACAGCCGGGCCAACGCGATCGGCGGCACGACCTATTTCGGCGGCTCGCTCGAGGTGCAGTTCCCGATCTTCGGCCTGCCGCGTGAACTCGGGCTCAAGGGCGCCGTCTTCGCCGATGCCGGCACCCTGTTCGGCTACAAGGGCATCCGGCAGTACGACGTGAACCGCAACGGTATCATCGAGTGCGGCACGGCGGCGACGGTCTGGACCGTGTCCCCCGAGTGTCTGAACGTGCGCGACAACAAGATGATCCGCTCGTCGGTCGGCGCGAGCCTGCTCTGGGCCTCGCCGCTCGGGCCGATCCGGTTCGACTACGCGGTCGCGCTGAGCAAGGACAAGGGCATCATCGTCAACGGGCAGCGGATCGGCGGCGACGTGGTCCAGGCCTTCCGCTTCTCCGGCGGCGCGCGGTTCTGACGGGGGGCGCCTCCCGGCGCCCCCGTTGACCATGGTCGACCCGCTCTTCTTCCCC
>DATLFZ010000512.1:0-2633 GCA_035540795.1 Beijerinckiaceae bacterium
GATCGACGAGACCCGCGGCGGATTGGAGGTCGTCGGGGGAGGGGTCTGCCGGCCGGTGGGTCGTATCCCGGCGCCCGAAGCTGGTCATCGCATGAGCCTTTCGATGCGCACGCTGCTTTCGCGTCTTCGCGCCGGCTCCATGCAACCGCCGCGCCGGACGGCCCGCCGCTCCGTCAAATCGGCTCGCTGTCGTTAAACCGGGCGGTGGTGAGCCCGCGCGACACCGGGGCACGGCCCGATCGGTGGTTGGCCGCGGGCTTGCAACGGCCGTCCCCGCCGCCCGGGCTCCGGTCCGACGGTGCACCGGCGAGAGACCCAGCAGGATGAAACGGACGAGAGTGTTTCGAAATGGGACGCCTCGGCGCGGCACGGCCGCCGTCCGCGGCGGCGGGCTTGGGGAGGGACAAAAGCGGGTCCGCGGTCCGGGCGGCTCCGCGGCCGGGTGGACGGGTTCGCGGTGAGGTCGTGTTCCCGTCCGGGTCACGCCCGGACGGTGTCGTTCGAATGATTTTGAAAGCGGCGGGAGTTCGTTGGTGAGTTTCGATCGTTCGGTCCTCGGCTCCCTCGTCCCGAAGGCGGAGGTGTTGCGCCCGGTCGGCCTGTCCCTCGGCCTCGCCGGCGCGAGCGCCGTGCTCTCCCTCGTCATGTTCGCTCTCGTCGCCAGGGCGTCCGGCCCGGACCGGTTCGGGCTCATCGCCATGGCCTTCAGCGCCGCGAGCTTCCTCGCGGTCTTCGCCCTCGCGGGCCAAGAGTTCCTCGCCGTGCGCTCCTGGAGCGAGTACGTCCAGACCGGCCGCCACGGTCTCGCCCGCGGGGTCATCCGCTTCGGCTGGACGACCTGCGCCCTCGGCGCCGCCGCCGCCGCCCTCGCCGCGGCCGTCCTGGCCTGGCACCTCGACGCCGAACCTCTCGTCGCGGTGCTCGTCGTCGCCTTCGTCGTCACCCAGATGTTCTGCCTCTACTCCTCGCAGCTCGCGCGGGTGGTCTCGGGCATCTTCGACGGGGTCTTCCACCGGGACATCACCTGGAAGGCGATGGTGGCCCTCGCCGCCGGCGCGGCGCTCCTCGCCGGTGCGCCCTTCTCCGCGGCGGCGTTCTTCGCGGTCGCCGCCGCCGGCTCGGCCCTCGCCGTGCTGCTGCACGTGATCGCGGTGCGGCGGGCGCTGCCGGAGGCGGTGCGGGCAGCCGAGCCGCTCCACGACCGCCGCACCTGGACGGCCCGCTCGTTCCGGATCTGGATCGCCTCGGTGCTCGAGGCGTCCTCGCGCCACCTCGAGGTGGTGCTGCTCGGGATCGTCCTCGATCCGGTGGCGGCCGGGCTCTATTTCGCCGCCTCGCGGCTCGCCAACGTGTTCGCCGTCGTGACGGACGGCATGAACTCCTTTTCGACGAAGTGCATCCCGGAGCTCTATTTCGCCGGCCAGCACGCCCGGCTCGACGCGGTGCTGAAGCATTTCGCCGCGATCACCACCGCCCTCACGCTCGCGGGGCTCGCGGCGATCGCGGTGCTCGCGGCGCCGCTCCTCGGCCTGTTCGAGGCGTCCTACGCCGCCCATGCGGACGTCCTGCTCGTGCTCGCCGCCGGGACGGCGCTGAACGCCCTCGTCGGACCGGCCCCCGGCATCCTCCTCCTGCTCGGCCGGGAGACCGCCTACCTCGTCCGGATCGGCCTCGGCCTTCTCGCCCGGGCCGCCTGCATCGTCCTGTTCGGCGCCCTCTACGGCCCGTTCGGCGCCGCCGCCGGCGTGGCGGCGGTGACGGTCGCGACCGGCCTCCTGCTGCTCTTCGCCTGCCGGCGCCTGACCGGGCTCGACCCGTCGCCCTTCGCCTTCGTCGGCCGCCGGCCGGCCCCCGACGCCGCTCCGGCCGGAGGATTGTCATGAGCGAGATCCGCATCTGCCTGCTCCAGACCCAGGCCGAGAACGCCGGAGCCCAGGAGATCTCCCGCCTCGTCGGCGACGGGCTTTCCGCCCGCGGCTTCGCCGTCCGGCACGTCTTCCTGTTCCGCCGCACGGCCGGGTTCGACCACCGCGCGGACGCGGTGTTCTGTGCGCCCCGCCGGCCGCGGACCCTCGGCGAGGCCCTGCGCCTCTTCGCCAACCTCTACCGCATCCTGCGCCGGGAGCGGCCGGACGTGCTCCTGTGCTTCCAGCACTGGGGCAACCTCGTCGGCGCCGTTCTCGGCCGCCTGGCGCGGGCCGGGCGGATCGTCGCCAACCAGAACTCGGCGGTGCTGACCACCCCAAGACTCGCCCGCCGCCTCGACCGCCTCGCCGGCGCGCTCGGTCTTTACGACGCGATCGTGGTCAATTCGGCCGACACCGCCGAGGGCTTCGCCGCCTATCCGGAAGCCTACCGGCGGCGCATGGCCCGCATCGACCATGGCTTCGAGTGCAAGACGAGCTCCCTCGACCGGGGGGCCGCCCGGGCCGCCTTCGGCCTGCCGCGGGAGGGGACGCTCCTCGGCTGCGTCGCCCGGCTCCACCCCCTCAAGCACCTCGACGCGGCGATCCGGCTGCTGCCGCACGATCCCGCCTGGCGGCTCGTCCTCGTCGGCCAGGGCGAGGAGGAGGCGCGCCTGCGGGCGCTCGCGGACGAGCTCGGCTGCGGCGGACGCGTTCATTTCCTCGGGG
>DATLFZ010000513.1:0-5920 GCA_035540795.1 Beijerinckiaceae bacterium
GCGGTCCTGAAGGCGATGCGCCGGCCCGGCAACCAGGGCAAGACGCTCGACCGCATCCGGCGCTGGCGCGAGGTCTGCCCCGACCTCGCCATCCGCTCGACCTTCATCGTCGGCTTTCCCGGCGAGACGGACGAGGATTTCGAAACGCTCCTCGAATGGCTCGAAGAGGCGAAGCTCGAGCGGGTCGGCTGCTTCAAGTACGAGCCCGTGACCGGCGCGCCGGCGAACGACCTCGCCGCGCCCGTGCCGGAGGAGGTCAAGGAGGCGCGCTGGCACCGGTTCATGCGGGCCCAGCAGGCGATCAGCGCGAAGCTCCTGAAACGCCGGGTCGGGCAGCGGATACCGGTGATCGTCGACGAGACCGGTCCGACGGTGGCCAAGGCACGCTCCCGCTGGGACGCGCCGGAGATCGACGGGGCGGTCTACGTCCGCTCGCGCCGGCCGCTGCGCAGCGGGGAGATCGTCACCGTGAAGGTCGAGCGCGCCGACGAATACGACCTCCACGGCGTGGCGGTCTGAACGTCCTCAAGCCGGCGGCCTCGCGCTCCGTCTCGACGACGAAGCGTTCGAGCTCCGGGTCGGCGAGCGCCGCCTCCGCGTCGGCGGCCGAAAGCCCGATTTCGGTGCCGATCCGCACCAGCACCTGCGGGTAGCCGATGTCCTCCGCCTTCTCGAAATAAGCGCGGAACAGGGCCGCCGCGGCGGCGCCGCCGAGCCCGGCCGCGTTCGCCCTTGCGATCAGCATGTGGGCGCGCCGGGTGTTCGGGGTGCGCGCCATCCGGTCGAAGGCGAAGGCGATGCCTTCCGAGGCGCCGAGCGCCGTCATGTCCCGGTCGAGCTCGTCCGCCCGTCGCGCGCCGAATTTTCGCGCCCGGTACTCCGCCCGCGTCATCCCCTCGCGCGGCATGTCCGGGTTGAGCTCGAACGGCAGCCATTCGATCTCCGCCTGCCGCCCCTCCTCGGCCAGCGCCCGTTCGAGCCGCCGCTTGCCCACGTAGCACCAGGGGCAGATCACGTCGGAATAGATGGCGATCTTCATCCCGGCCTCCTCGCCGCGCCCGCCGCCCGCTCCCGGCCTACGCGGCCGCCGAACGGGGCTGCACCTCGGCGGAATAGTCCTCCATCAGGACCTTGGTCATGTTGCCGGGCTGGAAGCGGTAGGGCCCGATCTCGCTCACCGGCGTCACCTCGGCGGCGGTGCCGGTGATGAAGCACTCGTTGAAGCCCTCGAGCTCGTCCGGCATGATCCGGCGCTCCTGGACCTCGAAGCCCCGCCGCCTGGCGAGGTCGATGACCGTGCGCCGGGTGATGCCGTCGAGGAAGCAATCGGCCTTCGGCGTGTGCACGATGCCGTCGCGGATGAAGAACACGTTGGCGCCGGTGCACTCGGCGACGCGGCCCTGCCAGTCGAGCATGAGGGCGTCGGCGTAGCCCTTGCGCTCCGCCTTGTGCTTGGAGATCGTGCAGATCATGTAGAGCCCCGCCGCCTTGGAGGCGCAGGGCGCCGTCGCCGGGTCGGGTCGGCGGTACTCGGCCATGTCGAGGCGGATGCCCTTGAGGCGCTCGGCCGGATCGAAATAGCTCGGCCATTCCCAGGTGGCGATGGCGAGGTGGATCGTGTTCTGCTGCGCCGACACGCCCATCATCTCCGAGCCGCGCCAGGCGACCGGGCGGACATAGGCGTCCTTCTGCCCGTTCTTCTCGAGGACGAGCTGCTTCGCCGCGTCGATCTCGGCCACGGAATAGGGGATCTCGAAATCGAGCAGCTCGGCCGACCGGCGCAGGCGCTGCGAATGCTCGGTCCCCTTGAAGATCGCCCCGCCATAGGCGCGCTCGCCCTCGAACACGCAGGAGCCGTAATGCAGGCCGTGGGTCAGGACGTGGACCTTGGCGTCCTTCCAGGGCACGAGCCGGCCGTCGAACCAGATCCAACCGTCGCGCTGATCGAAGGGAATGACCGACATCTCCGTCTCCTGCCTGCGCAGCCGCGACAGCGCGGTGCGGGAAAACTCCCGCGTGCGTTCTTTCGTTGCGCGGGAGCGGCTTGACGAGTAACGATCGGCCTGGAATATGTCAACAAGGCTGACGTACCTGGCGAGGCTCACGTGACGGCGGCGCGCATCGAGACGGAGGGGGGCGCCGGGCCGCGCGCGGAGGAGCCGGCCTACGACCTCATCGAGCTCCTGTTCTTCGCCTACCGGGACTTCGTGGGCGACCCGGACCGCATCCTGTCCGACTACGGCTTCGGGCGCGCCCACCACCGCGTCCTGCACTTCGTCGACCGCCGGCCCGGGCTCACGATCGCCGAGCTCCTCGACATCCTGAAGATCACCAAGCAGAGCCTCAACCGGGTCCTCAAGGAGCTCGTCGACAAGGGTTTCGTCGAGCAGCGCACCGGCACGAGCGACCGCCGCCAACGTCATCTTTTCACCACGGCGGACGGCCATGAGCTCGCCGTGCGGCTCGCGCGCCTTCAGACGCGGCGGGTCGCGCGCGCCCTCGGCTCGGACCCGGCGGCGCTGAAGGAGGCGGCGAGCCGCTTCCTGTTCGGGATGATCGACCCGGCCGAGCGGCCGCGGGTCGCGCGCCTCCTGGACGGGTCGCGCAAGGGGTGGAGCGGCTGAGCCGCCGAGGGGGAGTCCATGGGGGCCTTGGCCGAGCGCACGCGCATCGACATCCCGGACCACGCGCCGCACGTGCTCGTGGTCGACGACGACCGGCGCCTGCGCGAGCTCCTCGCCCGCTTCCTCTCCGAGCACGGCTACCGGGTCACCACGGCGGCGAGCGCCGCCGAGGCCCGCGCCAAGACCGAGATCCTGGTCTTCGACGCGCTGGTCCTCGACGTGATGATGCCGGGGGAGACCGGCTTCGACTACGCGCGCCGGCTGCGCGCCGACGGCGCCCGGGTGCCGATCCTGATGCTGACCGCGCGCTCCGACCCGAGCGACCGCATCACCGGCCTCGAGATCGGGGCAGACGACTACCTGCCGAAACCGTTCGAGCCGCGCGAGCTGATCCTGCGCCTCGGCAACATCCTCAAGCGCGCGGCGCCGACGGAGGCGACCCGCGCGCAGGCCGCCGAGGCGATCCGCTTCGGGCCGTTCACCTTCCGCTTCGACCGGGGCGAGCTGCGCCGCGACCAGGAGGTGATCCGGATCACCGAGCGGGAGCGGGAGATCCTGTCGATCCTCGGCCACCGGGCCGGCGGCAACGTCCCCCGCGAGGAGCTCGCCGGCGGCGGCAACGGCGCCAACGAGCGCACCGTCGACGTCCAGATCACCCGCCTGCGGCGCAAGATCGAGACCGATCCCGCCAATCCGATCTACCTGCAGACCGTGCGCGGGGTCGGCTACCGGCTGCTCGTCGAATGAACTGGGCGCGGGTCCTTCCCTGGGCGCCGGCGACGCCGCGCCTCCACGGGGCGCGGGGGGTGATGGCCCGCCTCCTGCCGAAGGGCCTCTACGCGCGCTCGCTCATCATCATCATCGCCCCGGTGGTGCTGCTGCAATCGGTCATCGCCTACGTGTTCATGGAGCGCCACTGGCAGCTCGTGACGAAGCGCCTCTCCTCCGCGGTCACCGCCGACATCGCCGCGCTCATCGACATCTACGAGACCTATCCGCAGGACAAGAACGCCGAGACCCTGAGCCGCATCGCCAGCGACCGCCTCAACCTCGACGTCGACCTCCTGCAGGGCACCGACCTGCCCCCGCCCGGGCCGAAGCCGTTCTTCTCGATCCTCGACCAGGCGCTCTCCGACGAGATCCGCCGCCAGATCGCCCGCCCGTTCTGGATCGACACGGTCGGGCGCTCGAACCTGATCGAGATCCGCATCCGGCTCGACAACGCGGTCATGCGGGTGCTCGCCCGGCGCAGCCAGGCCTACGCCTCGAACTCGCACATCTTCCTTCTGTGGATGTCCGGCTCCTCCCTCGTGCTGCTCGGGGTCGCGATCCTGTTCCTGCGCAACCAGATCCGGCCGATCCTGCGCCTCGCCGAGGCGGCCGAGAGCTTCGGCAAGGGGCGCGAGATCGAGTTCAAGCCCCGCGGCGCGCGGGAGGTGCGCCAGGCGGGTCACGCCTTCCTCGAGATGAAGCGGCGCATCGAGCGGGCGATCGAGCAGCGCACGACCATGCTGAACGGGGTCAGCCACGACCTGCGCACCATCCTGACCCGCTTCAAGCTGTCCCTCGCCCTCGTCGAGCAGACGTCGGAGATCGAGGACCTCAAGCGCGACATCGACGAGATGAGCCGCATGCTCGAGGGCTATCTCGCCTTCGCCCGCGGCGACACCGGCGAGCAGGCGGTGACGACCGACCTGCGCGGGCTCCTCGAGGACCTGCGGGCCGATGCGGAGCGGCAGGGCCACCCGGTCAGCCTCGAGATCGTCGGCGACCCGATGGTCACCGTCCGCCCGGACGCCTTCCGCCGTCTCCTGTTCAACCTCCTCTCGAACGCCGCCCGGCACGGGGAGCGCATCGCGCTCTCCGCCGACCACGAGGGCCGCTGGCTCGCCGTCAATGTCGACGACGACGGGCCGGGCATCCCGCCGGCGATGCGCGAGGAGGTGTTCAAGCCGTTCGTGCGCCTCGACGAGGCCCGCAACCAGGACGAGGGCGGCTCGGGCCTCGGCCTCGCCATCGCCCGCGACATCGCCCGCTCGCACGGCGGCGACATCGCGCTCGGCGACAGCCCCCTCGGCGGGCTGCGGGCGACCGTCCGCCTGCCGGCCTGAGGACCGGTTGCGTCCGGGCGCCGGCGGGCCCAAGCTTGATCGCCCCCGAGACCCCGCCATGAGCACCGACCGCATCCTCGACGTCCTCTCGACCCTCGTCGCCTTCGATTCCGTGAGCCACCGGTCGAACCTGCCGGTGATCGAGTGGATCGAGAACCGCCTTTCGCCTCTCGGCTTCGCCTTCGAGCGCGTCCCCTCGCCGGACGGCGACAAGGCGAACCTCCTCGCCACGATCGGCCCCCCCGACGTGCCCGGCTGCATCCTGTCCGGCCACACCGACGTGGTGCCGGTCGAGGGCCAGGCCTGGACGGCCGACCCCTTCCGCCTGCGCGTCGAGGACGGGCGCGCCTACGGCCGCGGCGCCTGCGACATGAAGGGTTTTCTCGCCGTGTGCCTCGCCGCCGCCGAGCGCATGGCCGAGAGGCCGCTCGCGAGGCCGATCCACCTCGCCTTCTCCTACGACGAGGAGGTCGGCTGCACGGGGGTGGTCGGGCTCGTCGAGCGCCTCGCCGCCCGCGCGGTGAAGCCGGAGGCCTGCTTCGTCGGCGAGCCGACGGGGATGCAGGTGATGATCGGCCACAAGGGCAAGCGCAGCGTGCGGGTGGGCGTGCGCGGCAAGACCTGCCACTCCTCCCTCGCGCCCCAGGGCGTCAACGCCGTCGAATGGGGCGCCCGGCTCGTCGCCGAGATCCGGGCGCTCGCCGACCGCCTCGCCGCACAGGGCCCCCGCGACCCGCTCTACGACGTGCCGCACTCGACGGCCCATGTGGGGATCTTCCGCGGCGGCACCGCCCTCAACATCGTGCCCGACCGGGCCGAGATCGTGTTCGAGGTCCGGGTGGTCGGGGGCGACGACGCCGACGCCCTCGTCGCTGCGATCGCGGACAAGGCCCGCGCCTTCGAGCCGGCCATGCGGGCGGTCGATCCCGATGCGGGCTTCGACGTCGAGGTCTTCGCCGGCTTCCCCGGCCTCGACACCGCCCCCGACGCGCCGGTCGTGACCTTCGCCAAGGGGCTCGCCGGGCGCAACGACCACGGCAAGGTCGCCTTCGGCACCGAGGCCGGCCATTTCCAGGCGATCGCCGGCATCCCGAGCGTCGTCGTCGGCCCCGGCGACATCGACCAGGCCCACAAGGCCGACGAATGGATCGCGCTCGCCGAACTCGAATCCTGCGCCGCCTTCGT
>DATLFZ010000514.1:0-6155 GCA_035540795.1 Beijerinckiaceae bacterium
GGAGAGAGCCCTGCCCCCGGCTTTGCCGGGGGCAGGGCTCTCTCCCCTCTTGCCAAGCGCCGGCCGCCGCGTCCCCGCTCGCGGGGAGAGGGCCAGGGTGAGGGGCCGGGCGAGCACGCGCGGCCTTTTCGGCCAGGTTCCGCCCCTCACCCGGTCGGCGCTGCCGCGCCGACTCGACCTCTCCCTCCGGGAGAGGCGGGGCCGAGCCTCTCGATCAGCGCCGTCGCGGCGGCGGGGTTGCGCTCCTTGGCGCCGGCGATGACGTAGACGAAGCATTCGCGGGGGCGGCCCTTCGCCCGCGGCTGGGCGACGTGCGGCAGGTCGGGCGGGTCGCCGCCGGCGGCCCAGGTGCGGATGCGGGCGGCCCAGGCGTCGAGCGCGTCCGGGGCGTAGCCGGCGGCGTGCGCCGCGCTCGAGCGCTGCAGGCGGGCGTAGACGAAGTCGCCGGTGAGGTCCGCCATCTGCGGGTATTTTTCGGACTCCGCGCAGACTACCGGGACCTCGGCCCGGCGCATCAGCGCCACGAAGTCGGGGGTGAGAAAGCTCTCGTGGCGGGGCTCGAGCACGTGCCGGAGCGGGCGGCCGGCATGGCTGCGGGGAAGCAGGTCGAGGAAGCCCGCGATCTCGTCCGGATCGAAGCGCTTCGTCGCCGCGAACTGCCACAGGATGGGCCCCAGCCGGTCGCCGAGCTCGGTGACGCCGCTGTCGAGGAAGCGGGCGAGCCCCGGCCCGCTCTCGCGCAGGTCCTTGCGGTTCGCGACATAGCCCGGCCCCTTCACCGAGAACACGAACCCGTCCGGCACCTGCGCCGCCCAGGCCCTAAAAGTCTCGGGTTTCTGGGTCCTGTAGAAGGTCGCGTTGATCTCGATCGAGGTCAGCCGCCGGCTCGCATGGGCGAGCTCCCGGGCCTGCGGCAGGCCGGGCGGATAGAACGTGCCCCGCCACGGCGGAAAGGTCCAGCCGCCGACGCCGACATGGATCGTCCCCTGCGCCATCGCCCCGCGCCTCCGGCCCGCCCTTTTTCCATCACGGTTCGCGTGTTAACGCCAGCGCCGGGGCAGGGCCCAAAAGGGCTCGAATCGCAGCGGACGACCTTCATGAACCGGGCCACCGCCGCGCTCGCGGCGTTCCTCGCCTGCGCCGGCAGCGCGCAGGCCGACAAGATCAAGAACCCGACGGCGGTGTTCTCCGGGCTCGACAAGATCACCGGGCGCATCATCTCGTTCGAGGTCGAGGTCGAGGAGACGGTGCAGTTCGGGGCCCTGCAGCTGACCCCGCGCATCTGCTACACGCGCCCGCCCACGGAGAGCCCCAATACGACCGGCTTCGTCGAGGTGGACGAGGTCACCCTCGACAACAACTACCGCCGCATCTTCACGGGCTGGCTGTTCGCGTCGAGCCCCGGCCTGCACGGCATCGAGCACCCGGTCTACGACATCTGGCTGACCGAGTGCAAAGGCGGCACCGAGGTGATCGCCGAGGCGAAGGACCCGGATCCGCCGCCCTCCGTCGGCCGCGACGAGCGTCGCCGCCAGACGGCCCAGCCGCAGCCCGGCGGCCCCGCCGCCGCCGCCCGCCTCGACGTGGCGCCCCCGCGCGGCGTGCCGGTGCAGCCGCGCCAGGCGCCGTCCCGGCGCTTCTTCCCGACCAATCCCGGCGCCGGCCACGACCCCGGCGGCCGCGGCGGCTAGGCGAGCATCGCCAGCGCCTGCGCCCCGGTGAAGCCGGGGCCGCGCCATTCCGCCCGCGCCTCGATCGCCTCCCGCAGGAGGCGCTTGTACACGCGCCGCGGCACCTCGACGGCGCCGAAGCGGGCCAGGTGGTCGGTCACGAACTGCGCGTCGAGGAGGCGGAACCCGCCCCGGCGCAGCCGTGCCGCGAGGTGGACGAGGGCGACCTTCGAGGCGTCCCGCTCCCGGTGGAACATGCTCTCGCCGAAGAACGCGCCCCCGAGCCGCACCCCGTAGAGGGCGCCGGCGAGGCGCCCGTCGCGCCAGCACTCCACCGTGTGGCAATGGCCGAGGTCGAACAGCTCCCCGTAGAGGCGCCGGATGCGGGCGTTGATCCAGGTCCGCTCGCGGCCGGGCGAGGCGGCCGAGCAGCCGGCGACGACGGCGTCGAAATCGTGGTCGACCCGCACCTCGAACGGGTCGGCCCGCACCGTGCGGGCGAGGCGCCGCGGCACGTGGAAGCCGTCGAGGGGCAGGACCCCGCGCTCCCGCGGCTCGACCCAGAACAGGGACGGGTCGTCCGCGTCCTCCGCCATGGGGAAGATCCCGGCGGCATACGCCTTCAGGAGCGTCTCGGGGGAGATCTCGATGGGGCCGCCGTGCATGGGCCCAAGAAGGGCACCGGCGTGGCCTCAGGTCAACGGGCGCTCGCCTCGTCGATGCCGCCCGTCTTGAGGAAGGTCTCGAGCCAATGGATGTCGTAGAGGCCGTTCTGGACGTCGGCGTTGCGCACCAGCGTGCGGAACAGGGGGAGCGTGGTGTCGATGCCGTCGACGACGAACTCGTCCAGCGCCCGGCGCAGGCGCATGAGGCACTCGTTGCGGCTGCGCCCGTGCACGATCAGCTTGCCCACGAGGGAATCGTAGTGCGGCGGAATGCGGTAGCCCTGGTAGACGGCCGAATCGACGCGCACCCCGAGCCCGCCCGGCGGGTGGAAATAGGTGATGGTCCCCGGCGAGGGGCGGAAGGTCGAGGGGTGCTCGGCGTTGATCCGACACTCGATGGCGTGGCCCTCCATCCGCACCTCGTCCTGCCGGAGCGAGAGGGGGCTGCCGGCGGCGACCCGGATCTGCTCGTTCACGAGGTCGATGCCGGTGATCATCTCGGTCACCGGGTGCTCGACCTGGATGCGGGTGTTCATCTCGATGAAGTAGAACTCGCCGTTCTCGTACAGGAACTCCACCGTGCCGGCGCCGATGTAGCCGAGGTCCTGCATGGCCCGGGCGACGACGTCGCCGATGCGCGCGCGCTCGGAGGCATTGAGCGCCGGCGAGGGGCCCTCCTCCCAGACCTTCTGGTGGCGGCGCTGCAGCGAGCAGTCGCGCTCGCCGAGGTGGATCGCGCCGCCGCGCCCGTCGCCGAGCACCTGGATCTCGATGTGGCGCGGCTTCTCGAGATACTTTTCGAGATAGACCGCGTCGTCGCCGAAGGCGGCGAGCGCCTCCGCCTTGGCGGTCGCGAGCGCGTGGCCGAGGTCCTCGGCGCCGCGGGCGACCTTCATGCCGCGCCCGCCGCCCCCCGCCGACGCCTTGATCAGCACCGGATAGCCGATCTCCGCCGCGATGCGGGCCGCGTCCTCCTCGCCCTCGATGCCGCCTTCCGAGCCCGGCACGCAGGGGATGCCGAGGCGCTTCGCGGTGCGCTTCGCCTCGATCTTGTCGCCCATCAGGCGGATGTGCTCGGCCCGGGGCCCGATGAAGGTGATCCGGTGCGAGGCGAGCACCTCGGCGAACTGCGCGTTCTCGGACAGGAAGCCGTAGCCGGGATGGACCGCGTCGGCGCCGGTGATCTCGCAGGCGGCGATGAGCGCCGGGATGTTGAGGTAGCTGTCCCGGGCGGGCGGCGGGCCGATGCAGACGCTCTCGTCGGCGAGGCGCACGTGCATGGCGTCCGCGTCGGCGGTCGAGTGCACCGCGACGGTGGCGATGCCGAGCTCCTTGCAGGCGCGCAGGATCCGCAGCGCGATCTCGCCCCGGTTGGCGATCAGGATCTTGTCGAACATCGCCTCACTCGATCACGAGGAGCGGCTCGCCGTACTCCACCGGCTGGCCGTCCTCGACGAAGACCGCGGTGACGACCCCGGCCCGGGGCGCGACGATCTCGTTGAAGGTCTTCATCGCCTCTATGAGGAGGAGCTTCTCCCCCGCCTCAACCCGGGAGCCGAGCTCGACGAAGGGTTTGGCGTCCGGGGAGGGCTTGCGATAGGCGGTGCCGACCATGGGCGACAGCACGGCGCCGGGATCGGCGGCGGCCGACCGGGCGGGCTCCGCGGCCGCGACCGCAACGGGCGCCGGCGCCATCACCGCCGCCGGGGCCGCGGCCGCCGCGGCGGGGACGGTCACGGTGGTGGTGATCGCCCGCGCCACCCGGATGCGCAGGTCGCCCTTGGCGACCTCGATCTCGGTGAGGTCGGTCTCCGCGAGCAGGTTCGCCAGCTCGCGCACGAGCTCCGGGTCGAAGGGGGACGCCTTGGCCATGGTTCTTTCCACCTGCGCTCAGGTCTTCTTGGCGCGTTCGGCGAGGAGGGGGAGGATGGCCTCGAGGCCGAGCGTGTAGCTCGCCGCCCCGAAGCCGCAGATCACGCCGGCGCAGACCGGCGCGAGATAAGAATGGTGCCGGAAGGCCTCCCGGGCGTGCACGTTCGAGAGGTGGATCTCGATCGCGACCGCGCCGGAACCGGCGATCGCGTCGCGCAGGGCGATCGAGGTGTGGGTGTAGGCGCCGGCGTTGATCAGCACGCCCGCCCCGGACAGGCCCGCCTCCTGGATCCACGTGACGAGCTCGCCCTCGTGGTTCGACTGGCGGAAGGCGAGGGCGACGCCGGCCGCCTCGGCGCGCTCCCGCAGCCGCCGCTCGATGTCGGCGAGGGAGAGCGAGCCGTAGATGTGCGGCTCGCGGCGGCCGAGGAGGTTCAGGTTCGGCCCGTTGAGGACGTGGACGGCGGTCAAGAGCGGCGCTCCAAGGGGCGAGCCGGCCCGGCCGGCGCGGCCGCCGGCCCGGCCGGCCCGGCCGGCGGTCGGGCCGTGTTTAGTCGAAGCGGGCCGGGGACGGAAGGCCGGGGCTCAGCACTCGGCCTTGCCGCACTTGCGAACGCTGGCGATCGCCTGGCGCAGGGGCTCGGCCCCGACCGCGCCCGGGATGATGTCCTCGCCGAGGATGAAGGCGGGGGTGCCGGTCAGGCCGAGCCGGTCGGCGATGGTCATGTTCTCCTGCAGCACGGCCCGGGTCTCGGCCGAGTCGAGGTCCTTCTGCAGGCGGCCCATGTCGAGGCCCATCTCCTTCGCCACCGCGAGAGCGCGGTCGCCGTTGACGCGCCCGCGGGTCTCGAGGACGCGGGTGTGGAAGTCGAACAGCTTCGCCCCGGAGAGCTGCTGCTTGACCGCCACCGAGACCCGCGCCGCCTCGACCGAATCCGGCCCGAGCACGGGAAAATCCTTGAGCACGACCTTGAGCTTGGGGTCGGCCTTGACCAGGGTCTGGATGTCGGTCAGCGCCCGTTTGCAGTAGCCGCAATTGTAGTCGAAGAACTCGACCAGGGTGACGTCGCCGGACGGGTTGCCGGCGACGATGCTGCGCGACGGGTTCACGATCGCCGCCCGGTGCTCCTTCAGGGCGGTGCGCTGCGCCACCTTCTGCGCCTCCTGCTGCCGCTTCTCGAGCTCGAGCAGGGCCTCGTGCAGGATCTCCGGGTTCTTCAGGAGGTACTCCTTCACGATCTGCTCGATCGCCCGGCGCTGCGGATCGGAGAAGGCGGGCGCCTGCGCCAGGGCGGCCGCGGGGGCGGCGAGGGCGAAGGCCAGGATCGCGGCCCGGATCGGGATGAGGGGCATGAAGAATCCTTCGGGGGTCTGGCGGCGCCGGCCGGTCACTGGGTGCCCGGGGGCCGGTAGTTGAAGATGTCCTCGGCCTTGAGATAGCCCGGCGAGCCGGGCCGCAGCTTGGCCATGGCGCGGCTCGCCTGGGTCTGCGCCATCTTGAGGTCGCCGGAGTTCATGAAGGCTTGCGCCGAGGCGAGTTCGGCCTGGGCGATGTCGCCCTTGCGGGCATGCGCGGTGGCGAGGTGGCGGAACGGGTCCGGGTTGTCGGGCTCGCGCTGGGCGGCGTTCGAGAGTTCCCGGATGGCCTCGTCGAGGACCCGGTTGTCGTTGGTCGCGACGAGGGCGTGGCCGAGCATCGAGCGGATCGGCGCCGCGTTGGGCGCCAGCGACACGGCCCGCCGCAGCGGGGCGATGGCCTCCCGGGCGCGCCCGCTCTCGAGCAGCGCCTGGCCGCGCAGCTCGTGGAAATAGGGGTTGTTCGGCTGGCCCTGGATCAGCCCGTCGATGAGGGACAGCGCCTCGGACATGCGCCCGCTCCGGTAGGCCGCGATGGCGCGGGCGTAGCGGGCGTGCGGCGTCGCGCTGTGGGGCGGGTAGCGCCGGGCGA
>DATLFZ010000515.1:0-4665 GCA_035540795.1 Beijerinckiaceae bacterium
CCTATATCCCGACCAACGTCATCTCCATCACCGACGGCCAGATCTTCCTGGAAACCGACCTCTTCTACCAGGGCATCCGCCCGGCGGTGAATGTCGGCCTCTCGGTGTCGCGCGTGGGCTCGGCCGCGCAGACCAAGGCGATGAAGAAGGTCGCCGGCAAGATCAAGGGCGAGCTGGCGCAGTACCGCGAAATGGCGGCCTTCGCGCAGTTCGGCTCGGATCTCGATGCGACGACGCAGCGCCTGCTCAACCGCGGCGCCCGCCTCACCGAGCTCCTCAAGCAGCCGCAATTCTCGCCGCTGAAGATGGAGGAGCAGGTCGTCGTCATCTATGCCGGCGTCAACGGCTACCTCGACCCGCTGCCGGTCAACCGGGTCCGCGCCTTCGAGGACGGGCTTCTGTCGACCGTCCGCGGCAAGCACCCGGAGATCCTCGAGGCGATCCGCACCTCCCGCGACCTCTCCGACGACACGGCGGCCAAGCTGAAGAGCGCGGTCGAAGCCTTCGCCAAGACCTTCTCCTGAGGCGCGCCGCCGGTCCCGCCGGCGGTGATCCCCACACGAGGCCGAAAGCTCGATGCCGAGCCTGAAAGACCTGCGCAACCGGATCGCCTCGGTCAAGGCGACCCAGAAGATCACCAAGGCGATGCAGATGGTCGCCGCGGCCAAGCTGCGCCGCGCGCAGTCGGCCGCCGAGGCGGCGCGTCCCTACGCCGAGCGCATGGCGCAGGTGCTCGGCAGCCTCGCCGGCGGCCTCGTGGCGGGCCCGGACACCCCCCGCCTCCTCGCCGGGACCGGGGCCGACCGGGTCCATCTCCTCGTCGTGTGCACGGCCGAGCGCGGCCTGTGCGGTGCCTTCAACTCGTCGATCGCGCGGCTCGCCCGCGAGCACGCCAACCGGCTCCTCGCCGAGGGCAAGGAGGTCAAGATCCTCTGCGTCGGCAAGAAGGGCTACGACATCCTGCGCCGGCAGTTCGCGAACCGGATCATCGACCTCGTCGACCTGCGCGCCGCCCGCCAGATCGGCTTCGAGCACGCCGACCAGATCGCGCAAAACATCCTGACCCGCTTCGAGGCGGGCGAGTTCGACGTGGCGACCCTGTTCTACTCGCGCTTCCGCTCGGTGATCTCCCAGATCCCGACGGCGCAGCAGATCGTGCCGGCCCAGATCGAGACCGACGCCGCCGGCGGCTCGAGCGCGGTCTACGAATACGAGCCCGGCGAGGGGGAGATCCTGCAGAGCCTGCTGCCGCGCAACCTCGCGGTCCAGATCTTCCGGGCGCTGCTCGAGAACGCGGCCTCCGAGCAGGGGGCGCGCATGAGCGCCATGGACAACGCCACCCGCAACGCCGGCGACATGATCCGCCGCCAGACGACGCTCTACAACCGCACCCGTCAGGCGATGATCACCAAGGAACTGATCGAAATCATCTCGGGCGCCGAGGCGCTCTGACCGCAAGTACGAGGACACCATGGCCGAACTCACCATGACCCGCCCGGGCGCCGGGCAGCCCGGCGCCAACGCCACCGGCCGCATCACGCAGGTGATCGGCGCCGTCGTCGACGTGCAGTTCGAGGGCCACCTGCCCGAGATCCTGAACGCGCTCGAGACCGAGAACCAGGGCAACCGCCTCGTCCTGGAAGTGGCCCAGCAGCTCGGCGAATCGACCGTGCGCTGCATCGCCATGGACACCTCCGAGGGCCTCGTGCGCGGCCAGGAGGTGCGCGACACCGGCGCGCCGATCGCGATCCCGGTCGGCCCCGGCACGCTCGGCCGCATCATCAACGTCATCGGCGAGCCGGTCGACGAGGCCGGGCCGGTCCCGGCCGAGGCGCGCCGCGCCATCCACCAGGAGGCGCCGAGCTACTCGGAGCAGTCGACCGAGGCGCAGATCCTCGTCACCGGCATCAAGGTCGTGGACCTGCTCGCGCCGTACGCGAAGGGCGGCAAGATCGGCCTGTTCGGCGGCGCCGGGGTCGGCAAGACCGTGCTGATCATGGAGCTGATCAACAACATCGCCAAGGCGCACGGCGGCTACTCGGTCTTCGCCGGCGTCGGCGAGCGCACCCGCGAGGGCAACGACCTCTACCACGAGATGATAGAGTCGGGCGTCAACAAGAAGGGCGGCGGCGAGGGATCGAAATGCGCCCTCGTCTACGGCCAGATGAACGAGCCGCCGGGCGCCCGCGCCCGCGTCGGCCTCACCGGCCTCACCGTCGCCGAGCATTTCCGCGACCAGGGCCAGGACGTGCTGTTCTTCGTCGACAACATCTTCCGCTTCACGCAGGCGGGCTCGGAGGTGTCGGCGCTGCTCGGCCGCATCCCGAGCGCGGTCGGCTACCAGCCGACGCTCGCCACCGACATGGGCGCCCTGCAGGAGCGCATCACCACCACCAACAAGGGCTCGATCACCTCGGTGCAGGCGATCTACGTGCCGGCGGACGACCTCACCGACCCGGCGCCGGCGACCTCCTTCGCCCATCTCGACGCCACCACCGTGCTGTCGCGCTCGATCGCCGAGAAGGGCATCTACCCGGCGGTGGACCCGCTCGACTCGACCTCGCGCATGCTGAGCGCGGCGATCGTCGGCGACGAGCACTACCAGGTCGCCCGCCAAGTCCAGCAGACGCTCCAGCGCTACAAGGCGCTGCAGGACATCATCGCGATCCTGGGCATGGACGAGCTGTCCGAGGAGGACAAGATCACCGTCGCCCGCGCCCGCAAGATCGAGCGCTTCCTGTCGCAGCCCTTCTTCGTGGCCGAGGTCTTCACCGGCTCGCCCGGCAAGCTCGTCGCCCTCGAGGACACCATCAAGGGCTTCAAGGGGCTGGTCGAGGGCAAGTACGACCACCTGCCGGAGCCGGCCTTCTACATGGTCGGCACGATCGAGGAGGCGGTCGAGAAGGCCCAGCGCCTCGCCGCCGAGGCGGCCTGATGGCCAGCCTCCGGTTCGAGCTCGTCGCCCCGGAGCGGGTGCTCCATTCGGGCGACGTCGACGCGGTGATGCTGCCCGGCACCGAGGGCGACATGACCGTGCTGCCCGGGCACGCGCCGGTGATGACGGCGCTCAAGACCGGCTTCGTGGTGGTCACCGAGCGGCAGAACCACGGCCTGCGCATGCTGGTCCGCGGCGGCTTCGCCGAGATCAACCCGACCGGCGTCACCATTCTGGCCGAGCGGGCGCTCGCCGCGACCGAGCTCACGCAGGAGAGCCTCGACCGGGAGATCCTGCACGCCGAGATGGTCCGCGACGCCTCGACCGACCAGGCCGCCCGCGACATCGCCGACGCGACGATCGCCCAGTTGCGCGAGGCGAAGCTCGCCCTGCAGTACTGAAGGCGCGGCTTCGGCTGCGCCGGAAGCCGGTCCACGAGAGGCGCGGGCGGTTGCGTCCGCGGAAGCGCCTCCTTGCGCGGCTGCCGGCTTCGACCGCTTGCGGCGGGCGCGGGGCGCCCGATGTAAGGTCGTGAAGCCGAGAGACCCGCCATGACCGCCCTCGCCCCCCTCGAGACAGCCCCGAGACCGATCGCCGCCGGCGCCCGCATCGGCCATGTCCATCTGAAGGTGGCCGATCTCGACCGGGCGCTCGCCTTCTATGTGGGCGTGCTCGGCTTCTCGCTGATGCAGCGCTACGGCAGCCAGGCGGCCTTCATCGCCGCGGGCGGCTACCACCACCATATCGGGCTCAACACGTGGCACAGCCTCGGCGGCAAGCCGCCGCCGCCGACCAGCACCGGGCTGTTCCACACGGCGATCCTGTACCCGACCCGGGCCGCCCTCGCCGACGCCCTGCGCCGCGTCCTCGCCGCGGGGATCGAGCTCGACGGCGCCTCCGACCACGGGGTCAGCGAGGCGCTCTACCTGCGCGATCCCGACCAGAACGGGGTCGAGCTCTATTGGGACCGGCCGCCGGAGGAATGGCCCCGCGACGCGGAAGGACGCCTCGCCATGGGGACGCACCGGCTCGACCTCGACAGCCTCCTGGCCGAAGCCGGATGAGCGAGCCCGCGATCCTCGTCGACCTCGACGGCACCATCACGGATTCGGCCCCGGGCATCATCGCCTCCTACCGGCACGCGCTCGCCGCCCTCGGCCTGACCCCGCCGGAGCCCGAGGCGTTGCGCTGGGTGGTTGGCCCACCCTCGCGGCGCTCCTTCCCGAAGCTGCTTCCCCCCGAGCACGACGTCGAGGAGGCGGTGCGGCTCTACCGCGCCCGCTACGCCTCGCACGGCATCTTCGACGCCGCCGTCTTTCCGGGAATGGCCGAGGCGCTCCACGCCCTGCGGGCGCTCCCGGCGCGGCTCTTCGTGTGCACGGCGAAGCCGGTCGGCTTCGCCCGGCAGGTGATCGAGCATTTCGCGGTCGGCGAGACCTTCGAGGCGATCTACGGCGCCGACCTCGACGGCCGCTTCGACGACAAGGGCCTGCTGATCCAGGAGATTCTCGCCCGCGAGGGCATCGATCCCTCCCGCACGGTGATGGTCGGCGACCGGGACAACGACGTGCGCGCCGCCGCCCGCCACGGCATCCCGGCGATCGGCGTCCTGTGGGGCTACGGCGGCGCCGCCGAGCTCCAGGCCTGCGGCGCCGCCGGCCTGTGCGAAACCCCCGCCGACCTGCCGCGTCACGCGCGGGCGCTGCTGGGGATGTAAGCTGGCCTGAGAG
>DATLFZ010000516.1:0-7575 GCA_035540795.1 Beijerinckiaceae bacterium
GCAGCCTCGTCTGCAGGGCGAGCATCGCGGCGGCCACCTCCTCGATCCGAACCCCCTCCGCCCCCGCGAGCGCCTCCTCCAGCACCGCCGCCGTCGCCTGATGGCGCTCCTTGGCGCGCCCCATCGAGGCGAGCGCCGCGCCGAAATCGGCCACCATCGCCTCCATCGTGTGCGGCTCGGCGGCGAGGTTGGTGCGGGCGCGTTCGGCGAGTTCGAGGAAGCGCTGCCGGTCCGTCGGCGTCTCGGCGAAGCTCTCCGCCGCGAGCACCCCGAACTGGGCCAGCATGTTGCGCAGAGCCGGCTCGTTCGCCTGGGCCCCGGTGCCGACGGCCTGCGTCGAATCGATGCGCAGGAGCGCCGTGGCCCGCGGCAGGGCCGAGTCGTCGCCCCGGTACCAGACGATCGTGTCCGCCGCCGTCCCGGCCCGCAGGCCCGTGGCGGCCGCGAAGGAAGGCGGCACGCCCGCCGGCACGATCCGCCGGGGCTGGCGCGCGGGATCGGTCGAGGCCGAGAAGAAGTCCTGCGCGGCGACCACCGCCGAACTCGCGGCGAGGCCGGTGCGCGCCGCGCCCCGGACCGCCCCTTCGAGCGCGGCGGCGATGTTCTGGGCGGTGTCCTCCGGGCTCGCCCCGATGGCGAAGCCGTTCTCCGCCGGGGGATCGCCGTTCGCCTGCGCGGTCAGGGTGATCGTGGTCGTGGTGCCGTCGCGCAGGGCGAGGGTGACCGCGATCTTGTCGCCGGCGGCGGGTTGCGTCCCCACGGCGAAGCTCGCCGAAGCGGCGGTGCCGCCCGCGAAGGTGGCGGTGAGGTTGGGGGTGTTGCCGGGCGGGACCGGCCGGCTCTGCACGCCGGCGATCGCGGCCCCGGGGGGCAGCGCCGCCTCGAGATTCGCGATCGTCACCGCCGGATCCGCGTCGATGCGGAACTCCCGGCCGGCGAGGGCCGGGTCGGGATGGGTCCGCGCGGTGAGGTCGACGGTCTGCGGCGTCCCGTCCGGCAGGGTCACGTAGACGCGCACCGTCTCGCCGTCGACGGGCGGCTGCGCGAAGGCGAGCGTCGCCGTGGCGGCGACGGCGGGCGTGAAGGTCACGGCGATGCCGGGGGGACCCGAGGCGGCGGCGATGCGGAAGCCGAAATCGCGCCGCACCCCGTCGTCCGCGCTCTCCGACAGGGTCACGGTGGTGCCGCCCGCCGGCGCGGCGAGGGACAGGCGGCCGAGATGGTCGGCGCCGAGATCCGCCGCCTTGCGCTCCGCGAGGAGCTGGCGCAGGCCGGCGACGCCCCGGGCCGGGTCCCCGTCCATGATCCGCGCGAAGGTCTCGACGGGCGGCGCATCGCTCGCCCGGCCGCCGAAGAAGTGGCGGCCGCCGATCTGGCCGTTGAGCACGTCGATGGCGAGCTTGAGCCGCTCCTCCGCCCCGCGCTGGGCGGCGCTGCGCCCGGCCGCGTCCGGCTCCGGACGCGGCGGCGACAGTTCGGAGCGCATCTCCCGGGACGCGAGGGTCAGCCGCTCGAGCCCCTGCGTCATCATCGACAGGCGCAGCTGCGCCCCCGAGATCGTCGACTGGTAGCCGTCCAGCGCCGCGAGCCGGCCGCGCAGGTCGAGGCTCGTGCGCCGCTCGGGCCCGAGCCCCGCGAAACTGTCCGCCCGCTGGCCCGTCGCCATCTGGCGCTGGAGGGCGTCGAGCTCCCGGCGCATGCCGACGAAAAGGTCGCCGGACCGGCGCGCCGACAGCGACCCGGCGGTGAGCGGCGTGACGTAGGGGCCGATCGCCATGGTCAGAGCCGCAGGAGCGTGTCGAGGAGGTCGCGGACGGCCGTCATGATGCGGGCGCTCGCGGCATAGGTGGTCTGGAGCGAGATCAGGTGGGCCATCTCCTCGTCGATGTCGACGCGCGAGTATTCCGCGAACCGGCCCTCGATGTTGGCGAGGGTGATGCGCTGGCCCTCGTGCAGGCGGGCGGCGGATTCGGCGTTGGCGCCGTGCGTCTCGACGATGCGCTGGGCGAAGGTCGCCACGGTCGACTCGTAGGGGGCGCTGATGCCGCCGATCCCGGTCGCGGCCGAGAAGGTCCAGCTCGACCGGGTGAGGCTGTCGAGGAGATGCTGCGGCCGGGCCCCGTCGCCCTGCGGCGTCCCCGGCGCGGAGACGACGAGGCGCGAGCGGTCGGCGAACAGGGCCGGGTTCACCGCCATGCGCTGCGCGAAGCCGGCGAGGTGCGAGCCGCCTTCGAACGACCCGGTGAAGGCGGCGTTGCCGTGGCCCGCATCGACGAAGAAGGGCAGCTGCGGGTGCCCGCCCGCGAAGCCGGTCACGGTGATGCTGGCCTGCACGGCGAGCGGCGCCGGCGCGCCCGCCGATCCGTCGTCGAGGATGCGCAGGCTTCCGTCGGCGTTGGCCGTGACCGCGAAGCCCGGCCCGAGGGCGGCGCCGAGGGCCGCGGCGAGCGCCCCCGGCCCGCCCGAGATGTCGAGGGTACGCACGCTCGCGCCGGGATGCCCCGCCTGCATCGGATCGAGGGTCGCGGGAGCGCCGCCGAGGGTCGGGATCAGCACGATCCGCCGGGTCGCGGGCGGCACGACCGCGTTGTCCCGGTAGTCGAGAGTGACGGCGTTGCCGGGCTGGAGACCGGCGAGGTCGATGTCGAAGCCGCTCGACCCGCCGGCGCTCGCCGGCGTGCCGGCGACGGAACGGTCGGACAGGGCCCGGGCGAAGCCGGCGGCGAGCTCGTCGAGCTGGCGCTGCGCCGCCACCAGCGTGCGGTCGCGCAGCTCGAGGGCGGCCGCGATCTCGCCCGACCGGATGAGCCCGCTCGCGACCACGTCCATGCTGCCGCCGGACGGCGTCACCACCTTGATGGTGCCCACCCCGCGCTCCGCGTCGTCGGCGGACCAGACCGCGTTGGCGCCGATCGTGCCGCGCCCGTCGAAGGTGAGCTTCATCGGGACGCTGCCGTTGAACAGCATCAGCCCCGAGGCCGTGGTGAGGGTGATCGAGCCGTTCGACCCCTGGCTCGTCTGCACGTCCATGAGGGTGGCGAGCTCGGCGACCATGCGGTCGCGCTGGTCGTGCAGCGCCGGGACGATCCCCAGGGTGCCCTGCGCCACGATGCGGGCGTTCACGTCGGCGATGCCGGCGAGGAGCTCGTTCGCCCGGTTCACGCCGAGGGACAGGCGCTGTTCGGCCTCGCTGCGCAGGGCCTGGATGCCCTCGGCGGCGGCGCCGATCCTGGCCGTCAGCGCCGTGCCCGCGTCGAGGACGGCGCTGCGGGCGGAATAGGAGCTCGGATCGGCGAGGAGGTCCTGGAGCGCCGTGGTGAAGGCGTTGACCCGGCCGTCGAGGGAGGAGGCGTTGCCCGGCGGGCCGAACAGGCGGTCGACGTCGGCCGCGACCCGGGCCATGAGGGACGTGTAGGCGGCGCCCGCCGTCTCGAGCCGCAGCTGCTTCTGCATCACGGCGTCGAGGACGCGCTCGACCCCGGTGCGGACGCCCGGTACCGGCGTGCCGGTGGTGACCGGGTTGAGCCGCCGGCGGACGTAGCCGACGGTGTCCGCGTTGGCGACGTTCTGCGAGACGACGTCGATGCCGGCCTGGGTGGCCCGCAGACCGGCATTGGCGGCGCCGAGCGCCGAGATCAGGCCCATCTACGGCTCCCCTGCCGGACCCCGCCTCACCGCACCATGTTGAGGACGTCGGACAGCATCTGCTGCGCGGTCGAGACCACGCGGGTGTTGGCCGAATAGGCCTGCTGGGTGACGATCATCTTGGAGAACTCGTCGGCGATGTCGGTGTTCGAGCCCTCCACGTTGCCGCCGACGATGGCCGCGCCGGTCATCGCGAAGATCGGCACGCCGGATTCGAGCGTCTGCTCGTAGACGCCGCCGTCCGACCGCTTGAGGGCGTCGGGGGCGTTGAACTGCGCCACCGCCACCGTGCCGATGGTGAGCATCATGCCGTTCGAGTAGGAGCCCTGGATCCGGCCGTCCGCGGTCACCGAGAGACCGGTGAGGGAGCCGGAGGCGTAGCCGTTCTGCTGCACGGCGCTCGCCTGGACGAGCCCGCTAGCCGCGGCGTACTGGGTGAGGCCGCCGGGGCCGTAATTGAGGTCGACGGCGCCGACGGTGGTCCCGTCCACCGTCACCGACGGGATCGTCATCCGCGTCGCCGAGGTCATGCGGCCGGTGGCGTCGAAGGTCACCGGGCTGCCGATGTTACGCCAGGCGATGTCGGCGCCGGTGGCGGCGCTGTTCTCGAGGTAGAACAGGTTCCAGGTGGCGGGGCTGTCGCCGACCTTGGCCCACCGCATCTGCAGGCTGATGGGGGCGCCCACGTCGTCGTAGACCGTGAGGGCGCCGCCGGCGACGCTCTCGCTCATGAAGCGGGCGGTGTCGTCGGCGCGGACGCCCGGCGGCGGGGTCGTCGCCGTCGTCACCCGCGGCTCGTAGCCGACCGGCATCGAGGCGGGCGGCGCGGCCATGAGCTCGCTGCCGCCGGCGACGGCGGTCGCGGTCGCCGGCGCACTCGGCAGGTTGGCCCGGTAGGTGATCTCGCCGGTGCGCCGCGCCGGCAGCGGCTCCGTCGAGATGCGCAGCACCTCGTTCGTCGCGCCCTTCACCTCGCCGGTGACCGGATCGAGGGCGGTGCCGCTGAGGAAGAACCCGGCCCCGTTGCGCAGGAAGCCGTCCTTGTCGAGGGCGAAGTCCCCGCGACGCGTGTAGAGCTGGCCGCCGCCGAAGACCGGCATGTTGTTGGCCGTCCCGGTCCGCTCCCGCACGACGAAGAAGCCGTCGCCGGAGAGCGCCATGTGGGTCGGCACGCCGGTCGCCTGCAGGTCCCCCTGGACCGAGGTGGTCATGCGCCCGAGCGCCGTCACGGAGCCGGCGAGCTCGCGGCCGGCCGGCGCGTCCGGGATCATGTCGACGAAGGCGGTGTCGACCCGCTTGAAGCCGGTCGTCTGCGAGTTGGCGATGTTCCCCGAGATGTTCTCGAGGGAATAGGACTGGGCCCGCAGGCCCGACACCGCCGTCATCATCGCGCCGAAGATACCCATGCAACCCTCCCTTCCCACGCCGCGGCGCGGGGTCACTCGCGGCAGCCGCCGCAAGGGGCGTGCCAGGAGGATCGCCTTTGCTTTTCAGAGACTTGCCGCGGGCGCGGGGTCGCCGGGAGGGTCGAATCCGCCGGGCCCGGACCTCCGCCCGGCAGGAATTGCCGGCTCAGGCCTCCGGGCGCTCGCCGCTCCGGCCGAGGAACTCGCCGGCGACATCGCCGAGCTTCGGCGGGGCCTCCTCGACGAAGGGCAGGGGCCGGCACACGGCCAGCGCGGCGAGCCCGAAGCGGGCGGTCATGAGGCCGTTGAGGGCCCCCTCCCCCAGCTTCGCCGAGATGCGGGCGGCGACGCCGAGCCCGACCACCTGGTGCAGCAGGCTGTCGCCGACGGCGACCCCGCCGGTCACGGCGAGATGGCCGAGGGCGGCGCGGAACAGGCGCAGGAAGCTCAGGAAGCCGGGCCGGCCGCCGTAGATGCGGGCGATGGTCCGCAGGAGGCGCACCGCGGCGTAGATCACGAAGGCCACGTCGACGATGGCCCGCGGGCTGATCGCGGTGACGATCGAGACCTGCTTCGCCGCCCCCGCGATCGCGCGCTTCGCCTGCGCGTCGAGGGGCGCGACGAGCTCGCGCTCGGCCCGGGCGAGACGGACGTCCGCGTCGACGATCTCCCCTTCCGGCGGCTCGATCCGGCTGCGGCCGAAGCGGGCGTGCGGCCGGTCGCCGTAGAGGGCGATCAGGGCGGCGACGACCCGCTCGGCGCCGCGCTGGTCCTTGACCGCCAGCGCGTCGACGGCGGCCTCGCGCAGGGTCTCGATCCGCCGCTCGGACAGGATGCCGAGCACCTCCCGGAAGACGATGGCGACGAAGGCGACGAGGGCGGTCAGCGCCAGGACGAGGGCGAGCCCGCCCAGCCAGGGCGCGGTCTCGTAGAGCCCGCGGATCAGGCCCTCGACGGCGAGGCCGAGCCCGAGCACGAACAGCGCCCCGAGGGCCGACCACAGCACCGCGCCCCAGGGCGGCCCCCGCTTCGGGCCGAGGGGCACGGGTACCCCGTCGGCGGCCTCGATGGTCTCGAGGGGCTCCTCGGTCACCACGACCCCGCCGCGGGCGTTCGCGCCGTCCTGCGGCCCGACCGTGACCACGTCGGGATCGTCGAGGCGGTAGGCGCGGGGCTTGCGGGTCACGTGAGCCGGTCTCCGATCAGGAATTCGAGGGCCCGGTCGAGGCGGATGTGGGGCAGCCGGCCCGTGCGCCCGGCGGCGTCGACCGCGACCCGCGGCGGGCGGAAGCGCGGGAAGCGGAAGGAGCCCGCCGCGACGGCTCCCTCGAACACCGCCTCCGGCCGCTCCGGCAGTTCGCCGGGAAAAACCGCCGCCTCCGCCTCTCCGTCGAAGATCTCGTCCCCGACCCGCTCCCCCGCCTCGGGCGCCCCGGCGACCGCCTTGAGCACCTCGCGGCCCTCCCGGACGGTGGTCTCGCGGGTCGCCCGCACGGCGGCGAGGGCGACCGTGCCGACGCGGGCGCCCGCCGCCTCGGTCCGCCGGGTCGCCCGGGCGACGAGGAGGCGCAGCAGGGCCTCGAGCCGGTCGTGGCTCGTGTGGTGGACGTGGTCGGCCTTGGTCGCCGCGAACAGGACCCGGTCGGCCCGGGGGGAGAACAGGCTCGACCACAGGGAGTTGCGGCCGGCCCGAAACGCCATCAGCACCCGGTCGAGGGCCTCCTCGAGCTCGGCGAGGGCCTGCGGTCCGGAATCGACCGCCGCGAGCACGTCGACGAGGACGATCTGCCGGTCGATGCGCTGGAAATGGCCGCGGAAGAACGGCTGCACGACGTGCGTCTTGTACGCCTCGAACCGGCGCTCCATCAGCGCCGCGAGCGTCCCCGGGGCGACGACCCCGTCGGGGGCGAGGTCGAGGGGCGCGAAGGTCAGCGCGGGGGAGCCGGCGAGGTCGCCCGGCATGAGGAAGCGGCCCGGCGGGGTGGTCGCGACAGCCTCCGGACCTGCCCGCAGTCCGGCGAGGTAGGCCTTGAACGCCTCGCTCGCCCGCTCGGCCACCATCTCGTCGGCGGGTCCGGCCGGGTCGAGTTGCGCCAGGAGGGCGTGCCAGGGTCCGGCGAGGCGGGCGCGCTCGGGGCGGCGGCTCGCCGCCACCGTGTCCCGCGCCCAGCCGCGGTAATCGGCGTCGACCAGGGCGAGGTCGAGGAGCCACTCCCCCGGATAATCGACAATGTCGAGGGCGAGGGATCTTGGGCCCGCCCGCCAGCCCGCGACCCGCTCGAACGCGATGACGAGGCGCAGCTCGCTGATCCGGGTCGTGGAGCGGGGCCAGCGCCGCTCCCGCGTGAGCGCCGCGAGGTGCTCCTCGTAGGGGAAGCGCGGTACCGCGTCGTCCGGCTGGTGGGCGAGCCGGACCCGCCGGATCCGCCCCTGCGCCGCCGCCCGCAGCGCCGGCAGGGGATGGCCTTCGAGGAGATGGTGGACGAGGGCCGTCGTGAACACGGTCTTGCCGGAGCGGGCGAGG
>DATLFZ010000517.1:0-5377 GCA_035540795.1 Beijerinckiaceae bacterium
GGAGTAGGCGGCGGGCGCCGCCCGCCGGTTCGCCCCACCCGGCGCGCGCCGACGCGCGACCGCCCTCCCCCCGCACTTCGCGCGCGGGGAGGGGCGGTTCAGCCGCGGGGGCCGACCTTCGTGCCGGTGAGCTTCTCCTGCGCCTCGACGAGGCCGCCGACGAATCTCGAGCCGAAGCCCATCGCCGAGGCCTGCACGAAGGCCTGGTGGACGACGTTGCCGAGGAGCGAGGGCAGCCCGAGGTTTTCCGTCATGTGCGTGTAGTAGCGCAGGTCCTTTCGCGCGAGGTCGAGGCCGAAGCGCAGGCCGTCGTAGGTGCCGGCGAGCACGCTCGGCACCACCATCTGGAAGATGCCGGAATTGGCGCCGCCGACGCTGACCACCTTGTAGAGCGCCTCCACGTCGACGCCCGACTTCTGCGCGGCGACCAGCGCCTCGGCGATCACCGCGGCGTAGCTCATGGCGATGAAGTTGTTGACGAGCTTGGTCTTGTGGCCGGTGCCGGGGCCGCCGACGTGGAAGATGTTCTCGGAAAAGGCCTTCAGGACCGGCTCGATGCGGCCGAACACGTCGGGATCGGCGCCGACCATCACGTTGAGCCGCCCCTCCGCGGCCTCCTTGGGCGTGCGGGCGAGGGGCGCGTCGACGAAGGGGACGCCCTTGGCGGCGAAGTCGGCGAAGATGCGGGCGGTCGAGTCGGGCTCGCTCGTCGAACAGTCGATCACGACGAGGCCCGGCCGGGCGCCCGCCAACAGGCCCTTCTCGCCGTAGACCACCGCCTCCACCTGCGGCGAGCCGGTCACGCACAGGATCACCACGTCGGACCGCGCCGCCACGTCCGCCGGGTCGCTCCCCTCCGCGGCGCCCTTGCCGACGAGGTCCTCGACCGGCGCCCGGTTGCGGTTTCCGAGGACCGTGGTCGCAAATCCCTTGGCGACGAGGTTCGCCGCCATGCCATGGCCCATCATGCCGACGCCGATGAAGCCGATCCTCGGTTTGTCCATGCCCGCTCTCCCTGTGCTGCGGCCGGGATAGAGCGGCTTCCGGGCGGCCCTGTCAAAGCGAAAAGGGCGCCCGGGGGCGCCCTCCTCGTTTTCGGCGCCGCGTCAGCGCCGGACCGGCCGGCAGACCCGGACGCGTTCGATGAAGACGCGTCCGCCGCGCCCGATCCGGCGCACGTTCTCCCAGCGGCAGACCTCGCGCACGGGGCCGCGGCGCATGCCCGGCGGACCCGCCCGTCGGGGCGGCGGGCCGCGGCGCACGCCGGGTCCGGGGCCCGGACCGCGCATGCCGGGCGGCGGCCCCTGGACGTGTTCGAGGGCGGGGTTCGACCGGTCGAGCCCGTGGGGCGGCGCGAGCGGCGAGGCGGCGGCGCCGAAGCTCACGAGGGCGGCGAGGCCGGCCCCGGCGAGGGCGAGGCAGAGGTTCTTCATCGCATTCCTTCCTGATGGTCCCCCCAACGGGGGCGTCAACCCGCAGGCGGCGCAATGGTTCGGGCCGGCTGCTCCGGAACCGGCCCGTCCGGGCCGGGTTTCGGCCACGGCGGAGCCGAAGGAGGGACGGATGAGCGCCTTCGCGCAGGCGGAAGCCGGGGCCTTCCCGCGCTTCCTGCCGACCTGGCTCGAGCAGGTCTTCCACGCCTGTGCCATCGGCATCGAGGTGATCGGCGTCGCCGTCATCGTCGTCGGCGCGGTCTGGGCGACGGTCGTGTTCTTCCTCGAACTCCTGCGGCGGCAGGAGCATGTGGAGCCCTACGACGACTACCGGGCCAATCTCGGCCGGGCGATCCTGCTCGGCCTCGAGTTCCTGGTCGGGGCCGACATCATCCGCACCGTGGCGGTCGAGCCGACGCTCGCGAGCCTCTCGAGCCTCGGCCTGATCGTGCTGATCCGCACCTTCCTCAGCTTCGCGCTCGAGACGGAGATCCACGGGCGGCCGCCCTGGCGGCGCAGCCCGCCGCCGGCGCCGCACGAGACCACCGAACCCCGGGGCTAGGCGTAGCGCACGCGCGGGTCGAGCACGGCGTAGAGGACGTCGACGACGAGGTTGAACAGGAGCACGAAGACGGCGACGAGCACGACGGTCGCCATGACCAGCGTGTAGTCGCGGTTGAGCGCGCCCTCGACGAAGTAGCGCCCGAGCCCCGGCAGGCCGAAGATGGTCTCGACCACGACCGAGCCGGTGAGCAGCGCCGCCGCCGCCGGGCCGAGATAGGACACGACCGGCAGCGCCGCCCCGCGCAGGGCGTGGCGCACGACGACGTGCGTCGGCAGGCCGAGGGAGCGCAGCGTCCGGATGTGGTTCGAGCGCAGGGTCTCGATCATCGAGGCCCGGATCAGCCGCGCCACCACCGCCACCTGCGGCAGGGCGAGGACGATCACCGGCAGGACGAGGGTTCGCGCCGAGCCCCAGCCGCCGACCGGCAGCCAGGCGAGCATGAGCCCGAACACGATCTGGAACAGGGGCGCGACGACGAAGTTCGGCACCGTCAGCCCGACGGTGGCGAGCCCCATCACCGCGTAGTCGGCGGCGCTGTTCTGGCGGAACGCCGCCAGCGTCCCGAGCGCCCCGCCGACGAGGACCGCGAGGGCGAGCGCGATCGCGCCGAGGGTCGCCGAGACCGGCAGCCCCTGGCGAAACAACTCGGCGATGGTGAAGTCGCGGAAATAGAACGACGGCCCGAAATCGCCGCGCAGGAGCGCGCCCATGTAGAGGCCGTACTGCTCGATCAGGGGGCGGTCGAGCCGGTAGATGCGGCGCAGGTTCTCCATCACCTTGGCCTCGAGGGGCTGTTCGAGGTCGAACGGCCCGCCCGGCGCCACCCGGATGAGGAAGAACGAGATCGTGACGATCAGGAACAGGGTCGGGATCGTGAAGACGAGCCGGCGCAGGACGAAGGCGAGCACTCAGGCGCTCCCGCGGCGGCGGCCCTCACCCGGTCGGCGCTGGCGCGCCGACTCGACCTCTCCCTCCGGGAGAACGTGGCGCGGTCAGCCCGCGGCGGCGCGGGCGCGCTTGTGCTGCCAGGAGCGGAGGTAGGGCAGCAGGACGGAGAGGACGACCATGCCCCAGAGCACGTTCGCCGTGGTCGAGGAGAACAGGATCGTCAGGTCGCCCTGGCCGAGGCGCAGCGAGCGCAGGAGGTACTGCTCGAACAGCGGCCCGAGGATGACTCCGATGAGGATCGCCGTGACGTGGTAGTTGGTCTTGCGGGCGATGTAGCCGATCACCCCGAAGACGAGCGCGAGGCCCATGTCGAACACGTATTCCCGGTTGGCGAAGGCGCCGACGATGGTGAGCGACAGGATCAGCGGCACCAGCACCCTGGTCGGCACCAGCACGACCTGGCTCATGTAGCGGGCGAGCGGCAGGATCGTGAACAGCATGACGATGTAGGACACGGTCATGGAGAAGAAGATGCCGTAGGCGATCTGCGGCATCTCGATGAACAACCGCGGCCCGAGCACGATGCCCTGGTACTGGAGCACGACCATCATCACCGCGGCCGTGCTGCCACCCGGCACGCCGATCGCCATCAGCGGCACGAGGGTGCCGGAGGTGACGCCGTTGTTGGCCGATTCCGGCGCCACCACGCCGGGCGCGAAGCCGGTGCCGTAGAGCTCCGGCGTCTTCGAGAACATGCGCGACTGCTGGTAGGCGACGAAGGAGGCGATGCTCGCCCCCGCCCCCGGCACGATGCCGATGATCAGGCCGATGAAGGCGGTCCAGATCGTCTGCCACCAGTATTTCAGGCTGAGCCGCAGCCCTTCGAGGGTGTCGGCCCAGTGGGCCTCGCGCGTCTTGGCGACCGATGATCTCGGCACCACCGATTCGCGCTCGAGCATGATCAGCGCCTCGGAGATGGCGAAGAGGCCGATCAGCGCCGGCACCAGCGGCACGCCGTCGTAGAGCTCCAGGAAGCCGAAGGCGGCGCGCGGCGTGCCGTAGATGTGGTCGGTGCCGATCGCCCCGATCATCAGGCCGAAGAAGCCGGCGATCAGCCCTTTCAACAGGTCCTGCGCCGAGATCGCGGCGATCAGCACGAGGCCGAACACCATCACGGCCACCATCTCCACGCTGCGCAGATAGAGGCCGAGCTGGGCGAGGAACGGCAGCAGGGCGACGGTGGCGATGCTGGTGACGAGCCCGCCGATGGTCGAGGCGACGAAGCAGATGACGAGCGCCTGCTGGGCCTGGCCCTTGAGCGTCATCTGGTAGCCGTCGAGGGTGGTCGCCGCCGCGCCCCCGGTGCCCGGCATGTTGACGAGGATCGCCGGGATGCCCCCGCCGAGATGGGTCGCGCAGTAGAGCGAGACCATGAAGGCCAGCGCCACGTTGATGTCCATGGCGAGGGTGAGCGGCAGCAGGATGATGAGCGTGTTCTGCGCGCTGAATCCCGGGATGGCGCCGACCAAAATGCCGATCAGCACCGCCGGCACGATCACCCAGGTGAGCTTGAAGGCGTCGAGGGTCAGGTTGAGGAAGAGCGCGGTGTCCCAGCCCATCTAGCCGCCCCGGAACAGGGGGTTGAGGAGGTGCTCGACCGGCCCGAGCGGCAGCCGCGTCTGCAGGAAGGCGATGAAGAGAAGGTAGATCGCGATCGCCGTCCCGGCCGAGGCGCCGACGAGGAGCTTCGGGGCCCGCACCCCGAGCACCGCCATGGAGGCGGCCATCACCAAGAACAGGCCGAGCGTCGTGCCGAGCCAGGGGATGAGGGCGATGTAGAGGATCAGGATCGCGATGAGCAGCCCGCGCCGGCGCTGCGCCGGCGAGGAGAAGTAGCCGAGCTCGCCGAGCCCGAGCGTGCCGCGGCCGGCCCTGAGCTTGATGGCGATGCGCCCGAGCTGGAACGCGATCAGCGCCAGAAGCGTGACCCCGATGACGGTGCCGTTGGCGCGAGCCTCCCAGACGAGACCCGCCGAAGTGACCAGGAAGTAGATCGTGAACCCCGCCGCGAGGACGGGGATCACGAGGTCGGCCCCGAGCGCCGGCCGGTCCGGCGGCTCGGGCGGGGGCGGGTCGGCCATCTACTTCGCCGCGCTCAGGATCTTCTCGTATTTCTGGGCGAGGTCGAGCATGCCCTGGGCGTATTCGGTGCAGACCTCCCGGTCGCCGTAGACGAGCGCCTCGACCGGCGCGCCGGTCTTGGCGAAGGCGTCCCGGAAGGCCGCGGACTTGTGCGTCTCCTCGGCGGTCTTCTGCAAGCGGTCGAACAGCGCCGGGTTCTTGTCGGCCCATTCCGTGTGCACCGCCCAGGCGCGGGAAGAGTACAGGTCGGGGATGTTGGTGCCGAAGGCCGCGTTGATGGTCGGCGCGTTGTCGGTCTGCTTGGCGAAGATGTTCTCCTTGCGCGAGAACACGCCCACCACCTTGAGCT
>DATLFZ010000518.1:0-2431 GCA_035540795.1 Beijerinckiaceae bacterium
CCCCCACCCCGGCCTCGCTGTGCTCGGCCGACCCTCCCCTCGAAGGGGAGCGTCGGGGCGCCTGCGCCAGCTCCACCAGCGTCGGCAGGAAGCCGGCGACCGTCTTCCCGGCCCCGGTCGGCGCGACGAGGAGCGCCGAGCGGCCCGCCCGGGCCTTGGCCAGGAGGGCGAGCTGGTGCGGCCGCGGGCTCCAGCCGCGGCTTTCGAACCAGCGCAGAAAGTTTTGGGGGAGATCCGAGGCGCTCACGGCCCCTCGATACGCCGATCGAGGGGCGGGATCACCCTCGCTCGAGAACGAGGAGGAAGCCGGGTACCGGCTCGCCCCGGTCCTCGCGGGTCGAGACCCGCTCGAACGCGGCGACGGTGAAGCCGGCGCGGTCGGCGAGGTCGCGCAGGGAGGCTTCGCCGTGCGCGTAGCGCGCGTCGTCGCCGAGCACGACGCCCTCGCCCGCATGGGCCTGGACCGTGAAGGCGAACAGGCCCCGCCTCTCCAGGACGCGATGGGTTGCGGAGAAGGCGGGGCCGAGATCGGCGAGGTACACGAACACGTCCGCCGCGACGACGAGATCGGCAGAGCCGCCATCCTGTCCGAGAAGGAACGCGACGAGGTCGGCCTCGTGCAGGGCGGCGTAGAGGCGAGTGCGGCGGGCGAGCGCGAGCATGCGCGGCGACAGGTCGACCCCTTCGGCGGCCTCGAAGCGGCCGTCGAGCGCGCGCGCCATCAGGCCGGTGCCGCAGCCGAGGTCGAGCATGCGGCGGAAGCGGAAGGGCCGCACCTGCGCGGCGCAGACCCGCCGCAGCGCGTCGGCGATGAGCGCCGGGCCGCGATAGTTCAGGTTCTGCACGAGGTGGCGGTCGAAGCGCGGCGCGTAGTCGTCGAACAGAGCCCGGACATAGGCCGGACCGACCGCGTCCTCCGGGGCGGCGGCGCCGAGGCGGGCGAGGTCGATGCGCACCCCGAGCGTATCCTCCGGCTCGATGGCGAGCACCCGCCCGAACTCGTCGACCGCCTCGTCCCGGCGCCCGAGCGCCGCCAGCGCCCGGCCGAGGAGCGCCCGCGCCGGCGCGAAATCCGGGACGAGCTCGAGCGTCTGCCGGGCGAGATCCGCGGCGGCGGCGTGATCGCCGTCCTCGGCCGCGGCGCGGGCGTATTCGTAGCGCCGGTCGGCCAGAAAATTCCCGGAGGAGCGCTGGACCGGCGCGCCCTTCATGGGGCCGGCCGGAACTCGCGGAAGACGATGTCGGGGGCGCTGGTGTTGTGGCGCGAGGGCACGAGGCGCCCCGTCCACACGTCGGTGGCGCGGGCGCCCCGAAAAGCCATCACCGGCTCCTCGCGCCAGGAGGGGGCGCCGTCCTCCCGTACGGCGACCCGCGCCACGTCGGCGTTGAACTCGGTCACGTACATGGAGCGCAGCGCCGCGAAGGGACCGCCGGTGACCGGGCGATCGAGGGTGACGTCGAGGGCGAGGCGGTCCCGGTCGAGGGCGTCGAGACGCAGGGTCGCGCTCCCGCCCGCCTCGAACGCGATGCGGAAGGTCTTCGTCGCGGGGTCGAACGCGATCTCCTTCAGCTTCACGAGCGGGCGCTCCTCCGTCGTGACGGGCCCCACGAGGAAGGAGGAGCCGTAGGCGCTCCAGCCGAGATGGCGGGGCGGCAGCGGGCGGATGCGCCAGTAGCCGTCGCCCGGGTAGATCACCAAGACCTCCTCGGCCCGCTCGTCCCGCCGCACCCAGAGCTGGACCACGTGCAGGCCGCGCTCGACCCGGTCGCCGATCCGGAACGGCACGTCGTGCGGCCGCCAGAAGGTCGGGAAGTTGTAGCCGGTCACCCAGGTCTCCACGTCCTCGTAGAAGGTGACGCGCCGGGGCGGCTTGACCTCGGTGGTCTCGCGGGTGAGGTCGGGCGGGCAGGCGGTGAAATCGGGCGCGAAGCGGTCCTCCCGCAGGGCGCCGATATAGGCCGGGTGGTGGGCCTCGATCCGGAAGCGGCGAACCTCCGGCGACGCGAAGGTGAGGGTGACGTTGTCCTTCTCGGCGCACAGGACCGGCTCGCTCGCGTTGCGCACCTCGACGGCAAGCCCGTCGAGGGTCGCGGCGGCGGCGGGGGTAGCGAGGCCGAGGGCGAGAAGCAGGATGCGGAGCATGGGCGAAGCAGTAGGGGAGCGGTTTCCCGCTGTCATCTGCGGCGTGGCGCGCGGGGCGCCCCCGTGAGCGAACGCCGCATCGTCTTCGTGGCGCAGGACGGCGCGGCCGTGCCGCCGCTCGCCGAGGCAGCGCGGGCCGTCGGGCTCGAGCCGGTCGTCGTCGCCGCCCGCGGTCTCGACGCCGTCGAGAGGGCGGGCCTGCGGCTGGTGAGGCTCGATTCCGCGCCGAGCCTCAACCCCGTGACCGCCGGCTACGGCGCCGGCCGGCTCGCCGCCTTCCTGCGCCAC
>DATLFZ010000519.1:0-6097 GCA_035540795.1 Beijerinckiaceae bacterium
TACATGAGGGCCACGACCACCGCGGCGAGGTTCTCGCCGAAGGCGAGCGCCGCCGACATCGACAGGGCCGCGACGATGTCGAGCCCGACCTCGCCCCGACGCAGGCTGGTGACGATCTCGACGAGGAGGGCGGCGAGGACCGGGACGGTGCCGCCGAGCCAGATCCGCGCCGCGAGTTCGGGCCGCTCGGCGAGATGGGCGGCGAAGCCGACCACCAGCGCGCCGGCGGCGAGCGCCACCAGGCCCGCCCGCAGAAGGGCGCGCGGGTCGAGCCGCAGGCGTGGGGACGCCGCGGCCGGCTCGGGTCGGCGGGCGACGGCGAGTTCGGCGTTCATGACCGGTCGCTACCGGGCCTCGGCTCGGGCGGCCTTGACTTGCCTCAGGCCGAGACGGCCCGTCAGGCCGACGCGGCCCGGGCCATCGGCACCACGTTGTGCAGCGTCTGGTCGGCGGTGTCGAAGAAGCGGCGGATGTTGCGGGCGGCCTGGCGGATGCGCTGCTCGTTCTCGACGAGCGCGATGCGCACGTAGTCGTCGCCCTGCTCGCCGAAGCCGATCCCCGGCGCCACCGCCACGTCCGCCTTCTCGACCAGCAGCTTTGAGAACTCCAGGCTGCCGAGGCCGCGGAACTTCTCCGGGATCGGCACCCAGGCGAACATCGAGGCGGACGGCTCCGGAATCGGCCAGCCGGCCTTGCCGAAGCAGTCGACGAGCACGTCCCGGCGCTTCCTGTAGGTCGCCCGCATCTCGCGGATGCAGTCGTCCGGGCCGTTCAGCGCCGCCGTCGCCGCGACCTGGACCGGCGTGAAGGCGCCATAGTCGAGATAGGACTTCACCCGGGCGAGCGCCGCGAGCAGGCGCTCGTTGCCGACCGCGAAGCCGATGCGCCAGCCGGCCATCGAGAAGGTCTTGGACATCGAGGTGAACTCGACCGCGACATCCATCGCGCCGGGCACCTGCAGCACGGAGGGCGGCGGCGCCTTGTCGTCGAAATACACCTCGGCGTAGGCGAGGTCCGAGAGCAGGATCAGGTCGTGCTTCTTCGCGAAGGCGACGAGGTCGCGGTAGAAGTCGAGGTCGGCGACGTAGGCGGTCGGGTTCGACGGGTAGCAGCACACCACCGCGATCGGCTTCGGGATCGAGCGCACCACCGCCCGTTCGAGGGCCGGGAAGAAGGCGGGCGTGGGCTCCGCCGGCGCCGAGCGGATGACGCCCCCCGCCATCAGGAAGCCGAAGGCGTGGATCGGATAGCTCGGGTCCGGCACCACCACCACGTCGCCCGGGCCGGTGATGGCCTGCGCCATGTTGGCGAAGCCCTCCTTCGAGCCGAGGGTGGCGATGACCTGCGTGTCCGGGTTGAGCTTCACGCCGAAGCGGCGGGCGTAGTAGCCGGCCTGGGCCCGGCGCAGCCCGGCGATGCCCTTCGAGGCGGAATACCGGTCGGTGCGCGGTTTTCCGGCGGTCTCGCAGAGTTTTTCGATGACGTGCGGCGGCGCCGGCAGGTCCGGGTTGCCCATGCCGAGGTCGATGATGTCCGCCCCGTTGGCCCGCGCCGCGGCCTTGATGCGGTTCACCTGCTCGAAGACGTAGGGCGGCAGGCGCTTGATGCGATGGAAATCGTTCATCTCGGCACAATCCTCGACGGGGCGGAGCGTTCCGCCTGTGTAGCACCGGCGCGGCGCCGGGGGCACCCCGGTCAGCGGGAGGGGCGCGGCGGCTCGACGGCGGGCACGGCGGCGCCGATCTGCCGGGCCTCGGCGGCACGGGCCTCGTTGGCGGCGCGGATCGCGTCGAGCTCGCCCTCGGCCGCCTTGACCGCCGGCTGCGGCCGGGCCGCCTGGGCGCGCGGCGGCGCGGAGGTCCCGACCGGGACGTAGTCGAGCTGGTCCGGGCGGGACTGGATCACGAAGTCCGGCGCCTGGCGCCGCTCGGCGCCGATCCCGGTCGCCACCGCCACGTCGCGGACGGGGTTGAAGTCCCCGGCACAGCCGCCGAGGAGAACGGCGGCCGCCGCGGCGGCGAAACCCAACGAACGACGCATGGCGGAGGTCCCGGAAACGTGGCTGAGAGGACGGGTTGTTCTGGCGAAGATGGTCGCTACGGCGTTAAAATGACGAAAACGGGGCCCCGTCCCCGCACCCCGAGGAAACGGCCGCGATGGACCAGAAGACGCCCGACCCCAAGCTGCCGATGCCGGACGTGGAGGAGCTCTCCCGCAACCTCGCCCTCCTGGTCGAGGAGGCCGGCAAGGCCACCTCCGCCTACCTCAAGCCCCTCGAGGAGCGCCGCGCCAATACCGGCCTCGCCGACGAGGTCGCGGACGTGGTCAAGACGCTCGGCCAGGTCGCCGAGACCTGGATGACCGACCCGCAGAAGGCGATCGAGGCGCAGAGCCGGCTCGGCACCGAGTTCCTGACGCTCTGGGCCTCGACCCTCAAGCGCATGCAGGGGGAGACGGCGGACCCGGTGGCGCAGCCGGAGGCCCGCGACAACCGGTTTCGCGATCCGGAATGGTCGGAGAACCCGGTCTTCGACTTCCTCAAGCAGGCCTACCTGATCACGTCGCGCTGGGCCGACGACCTCGTCGAGCGCGCCGAGGGCCTCGACGAGCACACCCGGCACAAGGCGCAGTTCTATGTGAAGCAGCTGGCGAGCGCGCTCTCGCCGTCGAACTTCCTCGCCACCAACCCGGAGCTGATCCGCGAGACCATCAAGGAGAGCGGGGCCAACCTCGTGCGCGGCATGAAGATGCTCGCCGAGGACATCGAGGCGGGCCAGGGGGAGCTCAAGATCCGCCAGTCCGACCCCGGCCGGTTCCAGGTCGGCGTCAACCTCGCCAACACGCCCGGCAAGGTCGTCTTCCGCAACGACCTGATCGAGCTCATCCAGTACGCGCCGACCACCGAGACGGTGCTGAAGCGCCCGCTCCTGATCGTGCCGCCCTGGATCAACAAGTTCTACGTGCTCGACCTCAACCCGGACAAGAGCTTCATCCGCTGGGCGGTGGCGCAGGGGCTCACCGTGTTCTGCATCTCCTGGGTCAACCCGGACGAGCGCCACGCCGACAAGGCCTTCGCCGACTACATGCGCGAGGGGATCCTGGCCGCCCTCGACGCCGTGCACGACGCCACCGGCGAGGAGCGCGTGACGACGATCGGCTATTGCGTCGGCGGGACCCTGCTCGCGGTCACCCTCGCCTACATGGCCGCGCAGGAGGACGACTGGATCGAGAGCGCCACGTTCCTCACCACGCAGGTCGACTTCACCCATGCCGGCGACCTGAAGGTCTTCGTCGACGAGGAGCAGATCCGCTCCCTCGAATCCGGCATGCGGACCCGCGGTTACCTCGAAGGCTCGCGCATGGCGAACGCCTTCAACATGCTGCGGCCGAACGACCTGATCTGGCCCTACGTGATCAACAACTACATCAAGGGGCAGGCGCCGTTCCCGTTCGACCTCCTGTACTGGAATTCCGATTCCACCCGGATGCCGGCGGCGAACCACTCGTTCTACCTGCGCAACTGCTACCTCGAGAACAGGCTCACCAAGGGCGAGATGGAGGTCGCGGGCGTGAAGCTCGACCTGAAGAAGGTGACGATCCCGATCTTCAATCTCGCCGCAAGGGAGGACCACATCGCCCCGGCGAAGTCGGTCTTCGTCGGCTCGAAGGCTTTCGGGGGCCCCGTCGAGTACGTGGTGGCGGGCTCGGGCCACATCGCCGGCGTGGTCAACCCCGCCGGCAAGCCGAAATACCAGTACTGGACCGACGGGCCGACGGTCGGCGACTACGAGAGCTGGCTCGCCAAGGCCACCGAGCGCCCGGGCTCCTGGTGGCCGTACTGGTTCGAATGGATCGAGCGCCAGAACCCGGAGCGGGTGCCCGCCCGGGAGCCCGGCGCCGGCAAGCTCGCGGCACTCTGCGACGCGCCTGGAACCTACGTCCTCGCGAAGGCGTGACCGCCGCCGCCACGGGAGCGACTCCCGGCCGGCGGAACACCGCCTCGTCGATCCGGGAGGGAACCCCGGCCCCCTTCGCCCGTTCGATGTCCAAGGCATCCGTTGCCGCAACCCGGGAGATCGCAAATGGACAAGGACCGCGCCGAAGGTTCGATGGAGAACATGAAGGGCAAGGTCAAGGAAGGCTTCGGCAAGGCCACCGGCGACACCAAGACCGAGGCCGAGGGCAAGTCCGATCAGGCCACGGGCAAGCTTCAGAATACGTGGGGCAGCATCAAGGACAGCTTGCGCGGCGACAAATAACCGCCGAGCTTCCTTGGACCTGGCCCGGCCGCGAGGCCGGGCCTTTTCGCGCGGTCAGGCGGCGGCGGCCACCTTCTCCACCTCGAGCCGCGGGCCTTGCGCCGTGAGGCGCTCGCGCACGGTGATCCGGTCGCCCGGGCCGATCGTGCCGACCGGGACATCCCGGTCCGGCAGGACCACGGTGGCGCTGGTGTTCAGGAACACGACCACGTGCCGGCGCTCGGCGAGGCCCGCCGCGGCCCATTGCTTGAGCTGGCCGTAATAGGGCTCGCGCTTCCACGCCGCCGCGCTGCCCGGATCGACCTGGACCATCAGGAACCGGGTCGCCGGGTCGAGGGTCAGCACCATCTTGGACTTTTCCGGCTTCCACTCGGGCCCGAGCCAGGTCTCGGTCATCCACAGGCAGTGGAACGCCCGGCAATGGTCCGGCCGGGTCTCGTGGATGCCGCAGCCCCGGCCCGGCAGGCAGTGCCGGCACCACACCCCCATCTTCTTGTCGAGGGAGGGCACGTCGTAGACCTTGCAGCACAGGGTGCAGGTGCCGCAGGCGCGCCCTGGCGCGGGAGTGGTGACGAACTGGGTCGGGTCGAGCATCGCCGGGTCCTTGCGGGCCCGCCCGCAGTCGGGACCGATCGTGTCATCTTTGCGGCGAGCCCGGCGGCGATCAAGCGCACCAATTCAGGTTGACCCGGCGCCCGCCCTCCGCTAGCGTCCGCCGACCTTTTCACCGGGGGCATGCGCGTGCGCGCGGTTCTTATCGTAACGGGGGCGCCATCGACGGAGCGGGGATAGTCCCGCAGGTCCGGCTGGTGGCGCATGCAGGGTCCCTCGGGGCCCTTTTTTGTTGCCCCGGGCGGACCGTCGAGCGGCCAGAGCACGACGGAGCGGACGATGAGCGAGACGATGACGGGCGCCGAGATGGTCATCCGCGCCCTGCAGGACCAGGGGGTCGAGCACGTGTTCGGCTATCCGGGCGGCGCGGTCCTGCCGATCTACGACGCGCTTTTCCACCAGGACAAGGTGAAGCACATCCTGGTGCGCCACGAGCAGGGCGCCGTCCACGCGGCCGAGGGCTACGCCCGCTCCTCCGGCAAGGTCGGCGTCGTGCTCGTCACCTCCGGACCCGGGGCGACCAACGCCGTCACCGGCCTCATGGACGCGCTCGCCGATTCCGTGCCGCTCGTCTGCCTGACCGGGCAGGTGCCGACGCACCTCATCGGCTCCGACGCCTTCCAGGAATGCGACACGGTCGGCATCACCCGCCACTGCACCAAGCACAACTACCTCGTCAAAAGCATCGAGGACCTGCCGCGGGTGCTGCACGAGGCCTTCTACGTCGCCTCGCACGGGCGGCCGGGCCCGGTGGTCGTCGACCTGCCGAAGGACGTGCAGTTCAAGACCGGGCTCTACGAGCGCCCGCGGGACAACCAGCACAAGACCTACCGCCCCGCGACCAAGGGCGACCCGGACAAGATCCGCGCCGCGGTCGCCCTGATGGCGCAGGCGCGCCGGCCGGTGTTCTACACCGGCGGCGGGGTGGTCAATTCCGGCCCGCGGGCGGCGCAGCTCCTGCGCGAGCTCGTGCGCGCCACCGGCTTCCCGATCACCTCGACGCTGATGGGGCTCGGCGCCTATCCGGGCTCCGACCGCCAGTTCCTCGGCATGCTCGGCATGCACGGGACCTACGAGGCGAACCTGGCGATGCACGAATGCGACCTGATGATCAACATCGGGGCGCGCTTCGACGACCGCATCACCGGGCGGCTCGACGCCTTCTCCCCCTACTCGAAGAAGATCCACGTCGACATCGACCCGTCCTCGATCAACAAGAACGTCAA
>DATLFZ010000520.1:0-8249 GCA_035540795.1 Beijerinckiaceae bacterium
TGCCGGTGACCGTGACGCTCCGGATCACCTCCACCAGCCCGGGCAGGCCGGAGGCGACCTCGTGGCCCGGCGGTTCGGCGTAGATGTCCTGGTCAGCGCGGGGCGGATCCGTGGGATCGACGACTCTATCCTCGTGGATCATGTTCTCGAGGTCGGCGTACATCACGGCCCGATCTCGGTCGGAGAAACTCGCCACGACCTGGAGCCACACGCTCCCGCTCTTGCGGCGCACGACGACGTAGTGCCGCCCCTGCGCTTCGGACATGACGACGTATTCGTAGTCGTGCGGGTCGATCTCAGACATCGGGGCACGCATGAGGCTGAGAAGGGCGGGGCGGGGATGACGGCGCCTGCGCGCGGCGGCGCGACCTCGCGCGCCAGGTTTCGTGCTCGGCGGCCGGAAACCCGACCGCGGCGACCTGCGCCACGCGCTCCCGAAGGATGCCGGCGGTCTTGTAGTTCACGCCGATCGCCTGGGAGAGCGCCGAGGGCGGCACCGGGCCCGCCGCCAGCGCCGCCATGATGTCGGCGAACCCGACCTTGCGATAAGCGAACGGTGTCCCCGTCGTGACGGTGAAGTCGCGCCGGCACGCGCGGCACCGGAACACGGGACGAGTCGTGAGTTCGCAGATGCGCTTCGTCCCGCACCGCGGGCAGACGGGCTCGCCCGCCGGCGGCCAGCGCAGGCGCCGGAACTCCCGGTAGGCCTCGCCCTCGGAACGGATCGCGTCGGCGCTCATGCCGCGACCCCGACGATCTTGGCCTGCGCCGCGCGCTCGATCAGGCAGGCGCAGGCGCGGTAGCGGTTCTGGCCCGTCTCGGCCCCATAGGCGTTGGCCGTGGCCTCGAGGTTCGTGATGGAGGCGAGCGCTGCGGCGAGGGCGTCGTCGCCGAGAGCGGCCGCCTCGGCGAACCGCGGCTCGTTGCAGACCACCCGCAGGCCGATGATGGCGGTGGTCGCCACGGGGGCGAGCCCCGCCTTCACCGCGATCCGGACCACGCGCTCGATCCCCTCCGGCCCGAAGGACTGGAGCATGCGTCGCAACTCGTTCACGGCGACGATCTGGCCCGGGCGGGCGTAGCCCTTCGCCGGGGGCAGCCGCGGCACCGAGCCGCCGCCGCGCCGGATCGCGTCCATCACCGCGACCGCGTCCTGATTCCCCGCCGCCACCTCGGCGTGAAACACCTGGAGCGCCGACATCGCGACCCGGTCGCGGTTGTGCGCCACGAAGGCGTCGGCGCGGCGCTCGATCTGCTCGGCCTCCACCACGAGCACCGGGATCTTCTCGATCTCCGGGTGCGTCGCGGCCGCGATCGCGGTGTGCTGCCCGTCGATCACGAACAGGCCGTCCGCGGTCTCGGCGGCGATGGGCGGCTTGAGCTTGGCCCAGTCGAACCCCGCGACGATCCGGCGGATCAGCTTGATCGACTTCGGGGAGAGATCGCGTTGGTAGGCGGCCTCGACGTGGAGTTCGGAGGGGCGCACATAGCGGAGTTCCGGTGCGCTCCCGACGCCGGGCCTCGGCTTCACGCCGGCCGGAAGCTGGATCGCCGCGACGGCCCGGAGCGGATCGACGCGCTCGACAACGGGCGCGGGAAGCGCTGGCAGGACACGCCCGGATGCCGGAGAAGGCGCCGGCACGGCCGCCCGGCGCATCGCCACATCGGCGGCCGCGGCGAGCGAGGTCGGCCCGTGCTTGATGAAGACGATGGTGTCGTGCTTCGCCGCCGGTTCCCAGCACAGGGCGCAGGACGCGCAACAGGACGTGGCGTCCCGCATGTTCGGGCAGACCAGGCCCTCGTCGACCCGCGGCTTCTCCGGGATCCGGTCGGTGATGAAGGCGCCATCGGGCCGGCTCACCGGCGACGACCACCGGATCCTGAACCGGTCCGGGTACTGGTCCTTCACGGCCTGGATCGCATCGCCGATCTCGTCGCCGTCCCACGCCTTGGTGCGGCGCGCCGTGTAGCCGTAGCAGGCCAGCTTCTCGTGCTCGGCCAGCATGTCGGACCAGAACGCGACGTATTCGACCGAGGGAAAGTCGCCGAGCACATGCAGGCGGATCATCACGCCTTCGGGATGGTCGGCGAGGCGCTGCGCGATCTCGGCCCCGAGCCGGTCGTAGAAGACCTCGGCGTCGCCGATCCGGTGGCGCCGGGCGAGTTGAACCCCATTCCCGTAGCAGAAACCGCGGGCGTGGCAGTCGCCCGGGCAGGTGGCGCGCTCCTCGAGCGTCAGGCCATAGAGGGCGTAACCCGCGAACCGGCCCTTGGTGATGGTTTCGCCGAGCTTCCTGTTGTTGCGGCCCGACACGAGGAGGTTGTCCGGCGCCTCCGCTGTGACCGTGACCACGGTGGTCGGGAACAGGGTCCGGTTCCCGACCATGGCCGGATGGAAGTCGGGCAGGCCCCGCACCGAGGCGGGGTCGAGCTCGGCCTTGTCCGTGAAGCGGCGCTCGGTCATGCCTCGATACCCCTTCGAACGTGAAGGAGATCGGCGGGCGTGACCGGTAGGGGCTTGGTGTAGCCGACAGCCCCGCCGATCCGCAGCATGGCCGACCAAGACCAGCCGGCGTTTCGCCACCGTTCCTCGCCCATGATCTCGTAGGCGTAGACGCCGCGGCCTGCGGATGGCCCGAGTTCAACGAACTTGTCCTCGAGGGTGAATGCCGAAGGATCGAAGCGGGTGATCGGGAGACGGAAGATGATCGGGTCGGCTTCTTCGTCCTCGGCCATGTGCTGGGCGTGGTGATCGGCAACCCGATGCTCATCCGTGAGGCAGAGCATCGGCACGCGGCCCGTGATGTGACAGGGCATCAGGCCCTCGCGGAGGATCTGGCCAAGCCAGCGCGTAGATGTCCCGTGGAACAGGACCGGCGGCAGGGGGGCTGTGCGGCTCATGCCTCGACCCTCCGGACCCGCCACATCCCCTTGAAGGGGCGGAACAGGTCGACGCCGATCCCGGCGAGTTTCGGAACCCAGGCGGACAGGGCCTCGTGGAGGCGGTCATGGCTCGGCCAACCGCCGGACCGGCACAGGGCCGCGGCGTCGTAGAGCCCGCCATCCTGGATCTTCAGAAGGGTGCGGACGACGGAACGGGGCGCCGGGATGGTGCCGGTCGGCCCGGTGATCTTGAGCCGACGCGGGTCGACCACCATGACCCGATCCGGCGGGACATCGCAGGAGGGGGGTGTAGGGGTGTCGAAGCAGGTCTCGGGCGCACCCCCCTGTAGGGGCAACGAAGCGGTCGGTTCGGCCGGCGGCGGCTCCGGAGAGGCCAGCGCTTCCGCGAACTCGGGCCGCCACTTCTTGCCCCGTCGCGCATCGCCGGCGAACACCAGCGGGTTCTTCGCCGACCGGCCCCGGCTCAGGATGACCCTGACCGATTCGACCGTCGTTCCGACCCGATCCGCGATGCCCTGGTAGGTCGCGTCCGTGGTGCCGTACATCTCGATGACGACATTCGTCGTGACGCCGCCGGGCCCGCGGGCCTCGTCGCCCTTGACGACGCGGGGGTCCTTCTCCCGCCGCGCCGCAGTGAGCCAGGGGCCGACCGAACCCTTCTTGACCCCGATCGCGGCCGCGATCTGGGCCCACGTCTCGAGCGTTTCGGCGTAGCGGTCCAGAACCGCTTCCCGCTGTGCCGTCCTCTCCTGCGCCCCCTGCAAAGAGGACGGCGATTCCACGGCCGGAGCCGGAGAACCGCCGTCCAAGTCATGGGAGGAAACGCCCAAGGAGGGCAGCGATGCCGAAGCACCGCTCTCCCCGTCGACGAAACGGGCGTCGGCGGGAAGCTCTGGCGAGCCGTGCACGACTGTCGCAGGCTCGAAATCGACGGGAACGATCCGGCTGTTCCCGGGTTGATGGCCAATGAGTTGCGCCAGCCCCCGCCCTGTCACGGCATGAATCGCCTGCTGACACGCGAGCATCGCGGTGCCGTAGTATTCGGCGAGGTCGGCGGCGCACGGCCCCTGCGGGTACAAGGTGACCAGCGTGGGCAGATCGCCGAGGAGTTCCTCCTCGAAATCGGTCAGAGGTCCGTCCGCCGCCGAACCGGGGTCATCAGAAGGGGCCGGCTCGCCTGCCGACAGCCCACTCGCGAATCCGCTCTGTTGTGCGGTTTGCTCTTTTGGGTCGAGACCCTCAACAGCCGGGACAGCGCGCCCCGTTTCATCTTCGTCCTGTTCGATCGGCAAGGCTGCCCTGGCCCGTTCCGCCTCGGCCGGCGTCACCGGCACGACGACGCGCCATTGCGTCCGGGCCGGGAAGCCCTCGACCACCACCATGATCCGGCCCCGGTTGCGGAGGCTCTGGATCAGCCGGTGCGCCTTGCCCTTGGACACGCCGAGGACATGGGCCACCTCGCGCTCGGGCAGCATGACGGGAGCGTCGAGCCCGCCCTTGTTCTCGAGCATGATGAGGACGGCGGCCTCTTGGCCCGTCAGTTCGTTCCTGACGCGCCTGGGGGCCGGCTGCGGCTTGGGGCGGGCCGTGGCCGCCTTCGCCGCGGGACGGGCCTGTGCGGGCCGAGGAAGCGACTTCAGGGCGCGCCCGTTGGCCAGCGCCGGTGCCGCAGCAGGCGCCGGCATGTCCCACGCCGCGACCGCATCCCCGCGCGGCAGCGCCAGACTCTTCTCCCCTCCGCCTCCCAGCGAATGCAGGAGTCCCGCCACCTTCTCCTGAAGGGCGAGGTTGGCTTTCGACACCTCGATGGACTCGGCCAGGATCGCGGCGAGCCCGTCGAAGATCACGTCGCGGTTATGCGGCTTGGATGCCAGCACCTTGCCCCCCACGGACGGTTGGATTCTTCAGGGCCGGGTCTGCGTGTCGCCGGCAGTACGAGCCGGTCAGGTCACCCCACCAGGGGCCTCGCTTGTCGCCGCACTCGTCGCAGCCCAGCACGTCGTCGGACGTGACCGCCTTCACGGGCGGCTTCTTCGCCGGCGAAGCGTCGGGCGAGCGGAACAGTTCGTTGACGGAGAGGTCGAACTTGGGAGGCATCAGGCGGCCTCCCCGCGCGCCGACCGTGTGACCCGGTCGATCCTCTGCGCGATCCACTGCACCACGTTGCGCGCGAAGCTGTTGCCGAGCGCGCGGTACATCGGCCCGTCCGGCGGCGGGGCCTTCCCGCGCCACGGGACCTGCGTGAGATAGTCGTCGGGGAACCCCTGGAGTCTGGCGCACTCCACCGGTGTCAGCCGGCGGACGGCCCACGCCGTCGCCACGGCGACCTGTCCGCCACCGTTCGCCCAGGTGTTAGCGTGGCCCATGGCCCGAAGCGTCGGCGACGCTTCGGAGGTCGCGTCCGCGCCATGATCCTTGCAGGTGAAGGCGACCGTGTGCGGAATCGCATTCGGGCAAAGGCCTCGTTCCTCGCCCATGCCGCCTGACTGGAGTGACATGGCGACCTCATCTTCGGTTCCGTTCCGGAGGTCGATGGCGACCGGGCCTGTCGGGTGCGCCACGCATTGCGTGGAGGCGTGCGTATCGAGGGCACCGGTGTCACCGGTGCCCGGCACCGGGTCCATGCGTCCGTTGAAGGCGATCGCCGGAGGATGAGCAGCAGCAGCAAGAGGGTGGCAGGGATCCCCCGGCTTCGGGTTGTTCCGGTTCGTCGGCGAGGTGATCTGCGTGGTGTCGAAGGCGATGGCGACGCCGTGCTGAGCGCCCGCTTGGAGCGTGAGCATCGGAATCGCCGGCGATCCGATGCCCGCACCGTTCGCACCAGCGGCACCGTTGACCTGAAGCGGCACCGGCTCGGCTCCGCGTTCGTCGTCGACGAACGTCTCGGTTTCGAAGTCGAGCCTGCCGTGCGGGCCGGAATGCGCCGTCCGGGCCGTCGCCACGTCGATCGGGCCGGAGGTGTTGTTCCCGCCGAAGGCTACGGCGACGACCGGGTCTTGCCCCTTGCTGTCTCCGGCTCGCATGGTTCCGCGGCCGCTTGCCGTAAGGCCTGGAGCAACAGCGGCGGAAGTTCCTTGCCCCGCTTTTCGGCGCGCCGCAGGATGCCCGCCGCTGCCTTTGGGGAGAGGAAATAGCGTGCCGGAATGGGCCCTTTCTCCAAGATGCTGCTCAGCGACACTGATTGCTCTCTCGGCGCGCCGAACAAAATCGCCCCAGTCACAAATGCTGTCGAGCCGTCCAAATAGGTCTTTATCTGCTCGTCTCGCATAATTCGTACATACCCTTAGTGCGATCAAACCGCAGGATTCCTCGTCGAAGCAGTTCGCCGGCAAGCCCATTGAGTTGGTGGTGTATTCTACGATGCTCAGAGCGGCTTCGGCACAGATAGAGATTGTCCGGCTCGTTATTGTCTTTGTCGCCGTCGATGTGGTGGACGCATTCACCAGGGAGCACGCTACGCTGGAGAACGCGCTCCATGACTGCGGTATGCTCGTAGATTGGTCCGCGCCCGGACTTGTTGGGCCGCCATCCTGCGACTTTCCGCCCGGCGTGGCGCCCACTGCTCTTTGCTGACCGGAGCGAGAGCCCGAGCTTTCGCATCCTGTCGCAAATCGACGACACGCTTCGTCCCAGTCGGTGAGCAAGCGGGCCCAGGACTGGATATCCGTGGTAGTGTCGCCCTTGGGCGTCTGCGACGGCAGCCCGAAGAGCTTCGTCCTCATCTGGAGTGAATGGGACGAGTATTTCGCGGGCCAATCCGAGACGCTGCAATTGCCGTCTGATGGATGCAGATGTGCGGCCAAGACGCTCAGCAAGGCGTCGGTCAGGAACGCTCCTGTAGCTGTCACGAAGAACGGCGATTTCGTCCGCCGACCATGCTCGACGTTGTGGCATAGAAGGAACACCCTCCTCCGTCGCTGCGCTAGGCCAAAGAACTGTGCGTCGAGTATGTCACACTCAATCGCATAGCCATTCTCATTGAACGCCGCGAGGATTGCATGAAACGTTTCGCCGTTATTGTCAGAGAGAAGCCCCGGAACATTTTCGAAGATGACAAAATGCGGGTTGATTTGAAAAACCGCCTTCAAAAACTCCAGCGTGAGGTTCCCTCTTGGATCGCGGAGCCCCTCTCTGAGCCCCGCGACCGAGAAACTCTGGCACGGGCTGCCGCCGATAACGAGGTCACACTTCCCCCGGTACTGAGACCAGTCATGCTTCGTCATATCGGCCACGTTCGGCACGTCCGGGTAATGGTGTGCCAGGACCGCCGACGCGAACTTGTCGACATCGGAGAAGCACACAGGCGTCCAGCCGAGCCCGCGGAACGCGACGCTCGCGGCCTCGATCCCGCTGAAGATCGAGATGTACCTCACCGCTTCGCCTCCCCCGCCTTCTCCCGCAGGACTTCGGCAGCGCGTTCCAGGACGGCGGCGCGTTCCAGGGAGACGTTGTGGCAGTCGGCCAAGCCGATGGAGTCGCGGATGTATTGCCCGAGGGTGCGGGCCTCCTGCGCCATCTTTTGGAGCTCGTCGGCGTCGGAACGGAGTTGGGCGGGAGTGATCGTCACAGCCCCCCCCCGATCTGGGTGGCGAGCGTCACGCGCTTGCCGAACAGGATCTCGCCCGGGGGCTGCCAGCGGCCGAACTTGATCTGCGCGTAGTGCCAGACCGCGACGGCGTCGCCGCGGTTGTCGTCCTTGCAGGCCTCGGGGAGGTAGCCCCACTGCTTGCACCGGTCGAGCACGCTGGCCTTGGTCTTGGCCCGCTCGCCGGCGTTCTTCTTGTCGATGAAGCCGGACCGGATCGAAGCGGGCCAGAGCAGTTCGAACCGGATGCGCTTCGCCTTGCAGAGGTCGCGGAGTCGGCTGACCAGGAGCGGCGGCAGAAGGAGCGACTCCGCGTTCCGGGGGCGCCCGTCCCGCATGTCCGCGTTGATCGGGATCGGCGCCTCCGCCGCGATCAGGTCCGGGTAGTCCCCGAACCGGGTCAGGTCGATCAGGAATTGCCGGAAGTTGAAGGACAGGTCGTAGACGTCCTCCTCCCGGTTGTTGCGGAGGTTGACCGTGTAGGACTTGAGCTTGGACAGATCCTCGCCCGGCGGTTCGCCGAGGGCGACGCCGACACGGGTGGCGAGATCGAAGCCCCACACGTTCATGGCTCAAGCGCCTCCGCCGCCCGGAAGTGGGTTCACCCCCGCCGTGACGCCGACCGCCTCGAGCACCGGCGCGACCCGGTCGAGTTGAGCCTTGACGGCGGCGATGACTTCGTCGCGCCGGCGCAGGTCGGCCTTCAGCGTCTCGTTCTCGATGCGGAGCGCCGCGATCTGCGCCCGCATCTCGGCGACGT
>DATLFZ010000521.1:0-5676 GCA_035540795.1 Beijerinckiaceae bacterium
GGGCGGTCCATCAGGCGCGAATTGCCGCGCATCCTTGTCGCTCGCCCCTCAATTGATTTCATGAGGCGCATGGCTATAGTCCGCGCCGCTTTCGAGACCTCTACCACGCGCGAGCGCTCCGGCGCGGGCCAGGCGCGCGTACGCACATGGAGCGCAGCTTGATCACGCCTGCATACGCGCAAGCCGCCGGGGGCGGCGGCGGGGACATGCTCATTCAGCTCGTCCCCTTCATCCTCATCTTCGTCATCATGTGGTTCCTGATCATCCGCCCGCAGCAGAAGCGGGTGAAGGCGCATCAGGAGATGGTCAAGAACGTCCGCCGCGGCGACACGGTCGTCACCTCCGGCGGCATCGTCGGCAAGATCACCAAGGCGACGGAGGACCCCGAACTCGAGCTCGAGATCGCCGACGGCGTCCGGGTCAAGCTCGTGCGTTCGATGATCGCGGAGGTCCGCGCCAAGGGCGAGCCGGTCAAGACGTGACCGAGAGCGGCCCGGACGGGCCGAGAAGGTAGAAGGAATGCTCCGTTTCTCGACGACGAAGATCGTCCTGATCCTGCTGGCGGTCTTCGTCGGCTGCATGATGGCGGTGCCGAGCCTGTTCCCGGCCGACCAGCGCCAGGCCTTCGAGCGCTCGGTCCCGGGCTGGCTGCCCAAGTGGCTCGTGCCGACCCGGGCGGTCGTCCTCGGCCTCGACCTCCAGGGCGGCTCCCACGTCCTGCTCGAAGTCGACGTGCCCGACCTCCTGCGCACCCAGACGGTGCAGCTGCGCGACGACGTGCGCCGGATCCTGCGCGACACCCGGGTCGCGCCGCAGGGCGGCATCCAGCTGACGCAGCGGGGCGTGCAGCTGCGCGTCCCCGACGCCAACGACCGCGCCCGGCTCCTGACGCCCCTGCGCGAGCTGTCGCAGCCGCTCACCAATCCGATCCTCGGCCAGACGGGGGCCCGCAACCTCGCCGTCAACGAGGCGCCGGACGGCCTCGTCCAGGTGACGCTCACCGAGGAGGGCGTGCAGGACCGGATCCGCCGGGCCGTCGAACAGGCGATCGAGGTGCTGCGGCGGCGCGTCGACGCCCTCGGCACGACCGAGCCGAACATCATGCGCCAGGGCACCGACCGCATCCTGGTCCAGGTGCCGGGCCTGCAGGACCCGCAGCTCCTCAAGCAGATCCTCGGCCAGACGGCGAAGCTCGAGTTCCGCATGCTCGCGGATCCGGGCGCGGTCGACGTGGACATGCTGCCGTCCCGCGATGCCGGCGGCGAGCGGGTGCCGGTCGAGCGGCGCATCATCGTCGGCGGCGAGGACCTCACCGACGCCCAGCCCGCCTTCGACCAGCGCACCAACGAGCCGATCGTCAACTTCCGCTTCAACGTCCGCGGCGCGCAGCGCTTCGGCCAGGCGACGACGGAGAACGTCGGCCGGCCGCTCGCCATCGTCCTCGACAACGAGGTGATCTCGGCCCCGCGCATCCTGCAGCCGATCACCGGCGGGTCGGGTCAGATCTCCGGCCGCTTCACCGTGGAGCAGGCGAACAATCTCGCGATCCTGTTGCGCGCCGGTGCCCTGCCGGCCCGGCTCACCATCGTCGAGGAGCGCACCGTCGGCCCCGGCCTCGGCCAGGATTCGATCGAGGCCGGCAAGCGCGCCTCCTATATCGGCCTCGCCCTCGTCGCCGCCTTCATGATCTTCGCCTACGGCCTGTTCGGCGTGATCGCGATCCTCGCGGTGCTCATCAACGTGGTGCTGATCTTCGGGGTGCTGTCCGCCTTGGGCGCGAGCCTGACGCTGCCCGGCATCGCGGGAATCGTGCTCACGGTCGGCATGGCGGTCGACGCCAACGTGCTGATCTACGAACGCATCCGGGAGGAGCAGCGGCTCGGCCGCTCCCCGGTGATGTCGCTCGACGCCGGCTTCAAGATGGCGCTCGGCACCATTATCGACGCCAACCTGACGACGCTCATCGCTGCCGGCGTGCTGTTCTTCCTCGGCTCCGGCCCCGTGCGCGGCTTCGCGGTCACGCTGTCCATCGGCATCATGACCACCATCTTCACCGCCTATACCCTGACGCGGCTCTTCACCGTGCTGTGGTTCTGGGCCGCGCGCCCGGCGCGCCTGCCGATCTGAGGCCCCCATGATCAGCGGTTTCCGCTTCATCCCGGACGAGACCAAGTTCGGCTTCATGCGCTTCCGGCGCATGAGCTTCCCGTTCTCGGCCGCGCTCTCGATTCTCGCCGTGCTCGCCTTCTTCGTGGTCGGCATGAACTTCGGCATCGACTTCCGCGGCGGCACCCTCGTCGAGCTCCAGGCCCGCCAGGGCGCCGCCGACATCGCCTCGATCCGCCAGCGCGCCAATCAGCTCGGCTTCGGCGAGGTCGAGGTGCAGCAGTTCGGCACGCCGCAGGACGTCTCGGTCCGCGTCGCCCTGCAGCCGGGCGGGGAGCGGGCCCAGCAGGCGGTCGTCGACGACCTGCGCAACGTCTTCGCCGCCGAGTACGATTTCAGGCGCATCGAGGTGGTCGGGCCGCGGGTGTCGGGCGAGCTCGTCCAGTCCGGGACGCTGGGCGTCGTCTTCGCCATCCTCGGGGTGCTGATCTATCTCTGGTTCCGCTTCGAATGGCAGTTCGCGGTCGGCGCCGTCATCGCGACCCTGCACGACCTGCTCCTGACCATCGGCTTCTTCGCGGTGACGCAGCTCGACTTCAACATGACGTCGATCGCCGCGATCCTGACCATCCTCGGCTATTCGCTCAACGACACCGTGGTGGTGTACGACCGCATCCGCGAGATGCTGCGCAAGTACAAGCGGCTCGCCGTCGACGAGGTCATCGACATCGCCATCAACTCGACGCTGGCGCGCACCATCAACACCGGCCTGACCGTGATGCTGGCGCTGTTGGCGCTGGCCTGGTTCGGGGGCGAGGTGATCAAGAGCTTCGCCTACGCGATGCTGTTCGGCACGATCATCGGCGTGTACTCGTCGATCTTCATCGCGGCGCCGATCCTGATCTATCTCGGGGTGAAGTTCGGGGCGGAGCCGGCCGCCGCCGACGGCCGGGTGCCGCAGCCGGCCGAGTAGCCGTGGGCCGCCTCTACGACGGCTTCGTCCCCGGGCGCCACGCCATCGACGCCTACGGCAACGGCGGCTTCCGCTTCGCCGAGATGTCGCACCGGGGCTCGATCCTCGCCCTGCCCTCGGGAGTCGTGGCCTGGGCGGTCGCCTCCCCGGCGCAGTTCTCGGAGGAGGCCTTCGCGGCCGTGTTCGCCGAGGCTGCCGAGATCGAGCTCCTCCTGATCGGCGCCGGCCCCGACCCGGTCGCCCTCGCTCCGGCCCTGCGCGCCCGCTTCCGCGAGGCGGGCCTGCGCGTCGACGTGATGCAGACCGGCGCCGCGGCCCGGACCTTCAACGTGCTCCTGGCCGAGAACCGCCGCGTCGCGGCCGCCCTCGTCGCCGTCTAGATGGACGCCTTCGCCCATTGCGAGGCGCTCCTGCGCGAGGGCGACCGCGATCTCTGGCTCGCGACGCTGTTCGCCCCCGCCGACAAGCGGCGCGACCTCCACGCGCTCCACGCCTTCGCGCTCGAGGTCGCCCGGGTCCCGGAGCGGGTGAGCGAGCCCATGCCCGGCGAGATCCGCTTGCAATGGTGGCGCGACGCCCTCGACGGCGGCGAGGGCGCGGCCCATCCCGTCGCCGCCGCCCTCCTCGACACGATCGCCCGCTTCCGGCTGCCGCGGGAGGCGCTCCTCGCCCTGATCGACGCCCGGGCGTTCGAGCTCTACGACGACCCGATCCCGACCGTCTCCGACCTCGAAGGCTGGTGCGGCGAGACCGCCTCGGCGCCGATCCGCCTCGCGACCCTCATCCTCGCCGACGGGGCGGATCCCGGCGGGGCGGACGCCGCCGGCCACGCGGGGGTCGCCCTCGGCATCGCCGGCCTCTTGCGGGCCTTCCCCTGGCACGCGCGCCGCGGCCGCGTGTTCGTCCCGGCCGACGTCCTCGCCCGGCACGGAATCGCCCGAAGCGAGATCGCCGCCGGCACGGCCGGGCCGGGGCTCGACGCGGCCCTCGGCGACCTGCGCACGCTCGCCCGGGAGCACCTGAGGCGGGCGCAGGACCTGATCGGCACGGTCGCGCCGCCGGCGCGGCCGGCCTTCCTGCCCCTCGCCCTCGTCGAGCCAGCCCTCGCCCGGATGGAACGGCGCGACTACCGGCCGTTCGAGACCGCGGTCGACCTGCCGCCCTGGCGCAAGCCCTGGCTGCTTTGGCGGTCCGCACGAAAAATGGCCCGCCGCTGAGCGACGGGCCAGGGGCCTTCTTCCGGATGGAACGGGGTCAGCGGTAGGCGCGAGCCGGCGGACGCGGGGCGGCATCCGGCGCGACCACGATCAGCCTGCCGTTGTAGTACTGGTAGCGCGGCGCGTAGTAGCCGCGGGGGTCGCCCTGGTCGTAGACCGGGCCGAAGGCGGTAAGCGGCGGCCCGAGCGGGCGGCCGTCGTACGGGTCGAGATGGGCGTTGTACTGCGACCCCCAACCGAACCCGCCGGCGCTCGCGGGCACGGCCGCGACACCGAAGGCGAGTGCGCCGGCGAGGGCGAAGGCGATCTTGCGCATGGACGGCTCCTAAGATGCAGGTCTGGAACCCCAGTCGTGTCCGACATGGGTAGCCTCCTTCCGCCCCGCAACGATGTGCGCCGGCGCACGCGGCGCTTGACCGCGCCCGGCGCAGCGGCTCGCATGGCCTCGTGGAGGGCGCGCGCGTGGACGAGTCGGACCAGCCCCTGTCCGCCGAAGATTGGCTGGCCCGCGTCGAGGACAAACGCGCCGTCGCGCTGGCGCTGCAGCACGACCGCCACCATTGCCGCGAGGCCTGGCTCGCCGCCGGGAGCGCGGTCGAGTTCGCCCTCAAGGCTCGGATCATGCGGCGTGAGCGCTGGAACGGGTGGCCCTCGCGAGACAGCCGCCCGGACCTCCACACGCACGATCTCCGTATCCTGATGCGAGCCGCCGGTATCGCCAGAACCGAGATTCCGGCCCATCTTCGAGCAAAGTGGGCAGTCGTGTTATCGTGGGATCACCTCAACGAGTACGTCGCGGGTCGAATGCCCCGAAAGGTGGCCCGCGACATGGTTCAGGCGGCCTTCGGGCCGGCGGGTGTGATCGAATGGCTCAGGACCTCGTGACGGACGCCCATCTCGCCGCCGGGCGAGACTACCTCGTCGCCTTGCGTGCGCACGGCGTCGAGCCGGAAGGCCTGTGCTGGATGGCGGTGGCCGGTCGAGAGGAGCCGCAGCTCGCGCTCATCACGTCCCTCGTCGACAGAGTCGGGCCGGGCGACATCCAGGCCGTGCTCTTCAAGGCGTACGACGCCGCGCTCACGCCGCGCTCGATCGACCCCTGGATCGTGTCCCTGTTCAGCCCTTCGACCGCCTTCGCGGTCGGCCTGCGGCGGGCCATGTTGATGCTCCACGCGGCCGACGCGCAGGAGGCGGTCCGGCCCGGGCTGCACATCGAGGTCGTCTGGCACGTGGGCGGCGCGGAAGTGCGCCAGAGCTGGGTCCTTGTCTGGCCGATCGCGAAGCCCAAGCCGACGGAGCAGTTGCGGGGCTGGCGGCGCTTCGTCGCCGACGTGGAAGGCGTCGCGGCCTAATCCCTATTCAGCCGCGACCGGCAGGGCG
>DATLFZ010000522.1:0-2690 GCA_035540795.1 Beijerinckiaceae bacterium
GGCCTGTTCGACGAGGCGCTCGGCGGGCATGGGGGCGGGGGTCGGCGCGACGGGGCGGAACGGCTTGCGGCTCATGGTCAGCCTCCGGACGGTGCGATGAGGTCGTGCTTGTAGGGACAGGCGAAGCTCAGCAGGATGTACGCGCCGTGCTCCAAATCGTCGATGGCCGGCGAGGACGGGGCGTAGCTCGTCATCCCGCCGAAGTCCTTGGCGCGGAACAGCGCGGCGAGTTCCTCGCACCAGTCGAGGTAGTCGGCCACGCCGTAGCCCCGGCGCCCATGGAGCACGAAGCGGATCGCCCCTTCCTCCCGGAAGATGTTGCCCTCCGGCGCGCCGATGCTGCGCTGGTCGTTGTTGGCGACCGGGTACTGCACCACGAGGTACTCGGAACCGTCCGCGGGCGGGTCGGCCTGCGCCGTGTTGATCCCGATCACGGGGCAACGGGTCCAGTGCTCGGCGAGGCGGGCCTCGACGGCGTCTATGACTGCGCGCCTCGCCATAGCCGGAGCCTATTTGAATGAGACAACGACGCTCGGCTGCCGCAGCAGCCAGTCGGTCCGCTTCGCGCCCCTGCGCCCGGGGCTCGCCATCGTGGTGCGATCCGCCCACGCCGCGATCGGCCCGATGGCCGGGGAGCGGTACGAGAACCGGATCTTGGCGAAGTTGCCGAACCGCTGCTGCGCCAGCGCGGCAACGGCTTCGTACACGCCTTGCGGCGCCTGTGGGCTCAGGCCGCGCTCGATCTTCCGGGCGTAGGGCACGAGGCTCACGAAGAACGCCTCTTCCGCGGCCGGCACCGGCTCCCCCGGCTCGATCACCTCGCCGTTGGCGATGAGGACGTGCGTGGCGCGGTACAGCCCGGGGTGGCCCGGCCTGTGATCGTCCGTCTTCCCGACCGGCGAGTGCTTCTCCAGTTGAGCCCGGATCCAGTCGTACATCTCGTCGAGGAGTTCGAACTCGTAGACGATCCGCCCGTCCGGCTTCACCGCGTCTTCCGAGGCACCCTTCACCCCGTCGACGTAGGTCTCGTGCGGCGGGGCCCGGCCCAGCACGGTCTTGTTCTGCGCCTGCGCCGTGCCGAACTCCTGCCGGGCGAAACGCGCGAACTCGGCGCTGATGGCCTTGTCGTCCATGAAGCCCGGGAACAGGACGTTGATGTCCCGGTCGACCACCTGGATCTTCGTCTTGGTGCGGAGCGCGGCCATCAACCCAACACGCGCATCTTGAAGCGCACCACCTCGTCACCGATGCGAATCGGGGCGACATGCTCGATCCGGCGCGGCTTCCCGGCGATGACGAGCCAATCGCCCTTCCGGGGCAGGCTGGGGTCGAGCACCCCACCGACCACGTTCTGGACCTCTCCGCCGGGCCACTGCGCCGCGGCGATCCCGCTCGGCGACATCACCACGATGGATTCGGTCTGGGCGATGCCGGCGGCGAGCTCGTCGGAACGGGGGGAACGCACCGAGGCCCGCACCTTCACGTCGATGTTGACCGCGGCGGCGCCCGAGCCGACGACCCGGCGGAGGATCACGTCCTCCCCGGCCCGCGCCAGGGCCCGGTCGAGTGCGTCGATCTCGGTCGACATGGGGGCTCAGTTCACCCCGAGCACGTCGAGGTCGTCGTCAGCGTTCCCGGGGTTCTCGGGCGGTGCGCCATCGAGGTTGCGCCAGATCGCCCGGAGTCGCCGGAGCGTGGCGTCGTAGCGCGCCTGATTGCGGGGGCCTGACACGGCTCGATCCCACCGTTCCTCCCATTCGCGTACCTCCTTGGAGGTCAGGAGCCCGGACGCGGTCATGGAGGCGTAGAACGACCCCGCCGACGCCGGAACGGCCGAAGCCGCAAGCACGGGAGCCGCCACAGGCGCGAGGCCGAGGAAGCGGAGGAAGGAGCGACGGTTCATCAGCGCACCGCGGCGCGGACGCTCAACAGCGTGTTGGCGTAGGTGCCGACGCTCGTGATCACGGCGCGCAGGCGCTCGCCCAAGAGGCCCTGTGTCACGCCTTCCGACCCGAGCGCGGCGTAGGCCGTGACGCCCTTCTCCCCCCTGGCCGAGAGGTTGGCGTGCTTCACCGCGGAGGCGGTGGTGAAGTCGAACCGGGCCACGTCGCGCCAGGTCGTGCCGCCGTCGAAGGAGGTCTGGACCGTGACGGCGCAGGACGTGCCGCCGGAGCCGTACGCGAAGGCCGCCTCCAGCGTGACGGCGCTCACCCCCTCCAGATCGGAGATGGCGGACTGCGCCGACGCGGTCAGCGCCGCCGTGATCTCCCGAACCGCGAGCGCGTAGATTCCGGGGTTGAGCATCGCGGTCACCCGATCAGGACGTGGCGGTAGGGGGCGAGGAGTTCCTCGATGTCGGCCGGTAGCGCGGGCTCGTCCGGGCGCGACACCCAAAAGGACTGCTCGAGCACGTCGGGGATGCGCTCGGACCGCAGCTTCGGGTCGCGCGACGCTTCCGACTTCAGGAGCCTGGCCAGCTTCGCCGCCGCCATCCGGAGGTCGTCGGGCACGACGCCCCACCCGGCCGCGTAGGTGACGACCACCTTGCCGCAGGCCCAGAGCCTCGGCCGGTCGTCGCACAGCCGGGTCAGGAGACCGGAGGAGGCGTCGACCTCGTAGTCGTCGGCGGCGAGCACCGTGCCGTCCTCGACCACCGACGCGATCTCGACCACCGGCACGCGGGCCAGGAC
>DATLFZ010000523.1:0-9481 GCA_035540795.1 Beijerinckiaceae bacterium
TTCCGGAAATTTCCCTGTAAAAATCCCTGATCGCTGGGAAAACCCGGAGACGGGTTCGCAGATGACTGCGTGCACCGCCAACCATTTTCTCCCAGTATCGGCATGTGGCCTGTTCCTCGGCCCTGAAGCCAATCCCCGGGCTTTCCGAATCGCTGGCTTTCGTTGAGTGGCAGCTGCGGCCCCGCTACGATCTGCCGGCCTCACGAGGAAATTGGAATGGCCTCGGGCACCGTGAAGGTCGTTCAACGATCAGAAGGGCTACGGCTCCATCCAGCCGGACAGCGGGGCAAGGACGCGTTCGTGCACATCAGGGCCGTCGAGCGCGCCGGGATTCGGAGCCTCACGGCAGAAGGGGTCGTACGACCCTGAGGCGCACCGGCGGACCGGCAAAGAATCGGAGGGGCGATCCGTCAGTTGCGCCGTCACATGGGGGCATGACGTTGGCGTGGGGCTGCTCCTCATCTTGGGTCGCGTGGGGTTTGATCGAGCGCCCGTTCTGGCGTCCGGCTCCCGCTGTCGCCGACCTCGCGGCCGCGTTCGAGGGCAGCGCTCGCCTCCCGCGGGAGGAGATCGAGAGGAACTCCGAGCGGCGCTGGCCGAGAGAGGCGTGTCGGTCGGGTACGGCACGCTGCTCGAACCTCCGGTTTTCAATGACGGTCGCGGCCGGCTCCCCGAGCTGGTCCGGGCACGCGGCCCGCTCGGCCTCAACGAAGGCATCCGCCGCGCCGCGCGCCGAAGGCACAAAGCGGCAGCGGGTTCATCCGTAGGGCGGGGGTGGACCGACTAGGCCCCCACCGCCACCTTCTGCTTCTCGGCGCGCTTGCGGTCGTTCGGGTCGAGGAAGACTTTTCGCAGGCGGATCGACTTCGGGGTGACCTCGACGAGCTCGTCGTCCTGGATCCAGGCGAGCGCCTTCTCCAGCGTCATGCGGATCGGCGGGGTGAGGCGGACCGCCTCGTCCTTCGAGGTGGTGCGGATGTTGGTGAGCTTCTTGCCCTTGAGGACGTTGACCTCGAGGTCGTTGTCCCGGTTGTGCTCGCCGACGATCATGCCCTGGTACACCTTCCAGCCGGGCTCGATCATCATCGGGCCGCGGTCCTCGAGGTTCCACAGGGCGTAGGCGACCGCCTCGCCGGAATCGTTCGAGATCAGCACCCCGTTGCGGCGCCCGGCGACCTCGCCCTTGTAGGGCTCGTAGGCGTGGAACAGGCGGTTCATGATGGCCGTGCCGCGGGTGTCGGTCATCAGTTCGCCCTGGTAGCCGATGAGGCCGCGGGTGGGCGCGTGGAAGACGAGGCGCAGGCGGTTGCCGCCGGAGGGCCGCATCTCGATCATGTCGGCGCGGCGCTCCGACATCTTCTGCACGACGACGCCGGAATGCTCCTCGTCGACGTCGATCACCACCTCCTCGATGGGCTCGAGCAGCTGCCCGCCTTCGTCCGTCTTGAACACGACCCGGGGTCGCGACACGGCGAGCTCGAAACCCTCCCGGCGCATGGTCTCGATCAGGATCGCGAGCTGGAGCTCGCCGCGGCCGGAGACGAAGAAGGAATCCTTGTCCGGCGATTCCTCGATCTTGAGGGTGACGTTGCCCTCCGCCTCCTTGAGCAGGCGGTCGCGGATCATGCGGCTCGTGACCTTGTCGCCCTCGGTGCCGGCGAGCGGCGAATCGTTGACGATGAAGGACATGGTGACGGTCGGCGGGTCGATCGGCTGCGCCGGCAGCGGCAGGTCGTTCTCGGGCGCGCAAAAAGTGTCGGCGACGGAGCCCTTGGTGAGGCCGGCGATCGAGACGATGTCGCCCGCCTCGCCGAGCTCGATCGGCTGGCGCTCGATGCCGCGGAAGGCGAGGATCTTGGTGACCCGCCCGGTCTCGATCAGCCCGCCGTCCCGGTCGATCACCTTGATGGTCTGGTTCGGCCGCACGGTGCCCGAGCTGATGCGCCCGGTGACGATGCGGCCGAGGAAGGGGTTCGCCTCCAGGATGGTGCCGAGCATGCGGAAGGGGCCGTCCTCCACCTTCGCGGGGGGCACGTGCGAGAGCACGAGGTCGAACAGGGGGGCGAGGCCCCGGTCCTGCGGCCCTTCGGGGGAGGGGGCCATCCAGCCGTCGCGCCCCGAGCCGTAGAGGATCGGGAAGTCGAGCTGCTCGTCGGTGGCGTCGAGCGCGGCGAACAGGTCGAAGACCTCGTTGATCACCTCCTGCTGGCGCGCGTCCGGCCGGTCGATCTTGTTGATGGCGACGATCGGCTTGAGCCCGATCTCGAGGGCCTTCGACACCACGAACTTGGTCTGCGGCATCGGCCCCTCGGCCGCGTCGACGAGGACGATGGCGCCGTCGACCATGTTGAGGATGCGCTCGACCTCGCCGCCGAAATCGGCGTGGCCCGGGGTGTCGACGATGTTGATGCGGGTGTCCTTCCAGACGACCGAGGTCGCCTTGGCGAGGATCGTGATGCCGCGCTCCTTCTCGAGGTCGTTCGAATCCATCACGCGCTCGGCGACGCGCTGGTTCTCCCGGAAGGCGCCGGATTGCTGCAGCAGCTTGTCGACCAGCGTGGTCTTGCCGTGGTCGACATGGGCGATGATCGCGATGTTGCGCAGCTTCATGGGGGCATCCGGAAAAGAGTCAGCCCGGCCCGTCCGTCCCAGAGGCGGGAAGGCTCGGCCGGGCGAAATCGGGCTGTCGGAGCGGCATATAGGGTGCGGGCCGCGCCCGCAACAGGCCTACTCCGCCGCCTGGGACAGGGGCGGGTGGGCGAGGAGGATCATGCGCCGCTCGGTGAGCGCGCGCTGGGCCTGGTCGAGGCCGAGGGTAAAGGCGGCGACGCCGGAGCTGTCGATGCCGCCGCCGCCCGCCTTGGCGAGCGCCGTCGCCAGGATCTCGTCCGCCCGGCGCTCGAGCTCGTCGAGCTCGTCCTCGGTGCGGGCGTCCCGGGCCGAGCGCACGATGGCGAGGAGCTCCCCGAGGAGGGCGATGTTGCGGGCCCGGCTGCGGTTCGCCGCCCGGCTCGCGAAGGCGGCGGCGGCGGAGCCGAGGATCGAGAGGCCGAACAGGGCGACGTAGAACCAGTCGCCGTAGCGCTCGAAGAAGGTCTGGATCTCGCCCTCGTAATAGGCGGCGGCGCCGGAATGGATCGGCAGCGCCGCGCTCTTCGACAGTTCCGGCCCCTCGATGCGGTTGGCGAGGGGGACCTCGGTCGAGAGCGCCGGCCGGATGGCGAAGAGGAGGCGGGTCAGCTCGGACACGACCCGGTCGTCGAGGGTCTCGAGCGCCACGAGCCGGTGGCTCACGCCCAGCGTCTCCACCGTCTCGGCCGGGCGCGGCGGGGTACCGCCGAAGGTGCCGCGGACGATCTCCAGGCTCTCGTAGGCCGGAAGCCGCAGTTCGATCGCGTCCGCCTCGCCGACGGCGACGAAGACCGGGGGCGTGCCGCCGGCCTGCCCCACCGCGGCGACGGTGTCGGAGACGGCCCGGCTCGTCACCGTGCCGACGACGAGCACCGCGTCGATGCGGTTCAGCGTGAACGCGGCCTCGACCTCGCTCGGGCCGGCGAGGGAGACGATCGGGACCGAGTCCGCCGGCACCTCGTACTGGGCGAGGATCGTGCGCAGCAGGGTCTCGTCCGCCGGATTGCCCCGCAGGATGCCGACGTTGCGGCCCCACAGGCCGGACACCTTGGAGATCCCGGTCTGGGGCGTGGTGAGGACGAGGGCGGCGTCCCGGTGCATGATCGCGACCGTCTGCGCCTTCGGCGGCATGGCGACGTCGGTGCGCACGATGGCGAGCTGCGCCTTGCCCTCCTCGATCGCCTGGGCGCTCGCGGCCACCCCCTCCGTCGGCAGGACCCGCAGCCGGATGCCGTGCCGCTCGCGGGCGAGGTGCTGGGCGGCGGCTAGGACGAGCCGCGCGTCGTCGCTGCCGGGCGGCCCGACGGCGATGCGCAGGGTCGTCGGCAGGGACGACCATTGATACGCCAGGAGCCCCGCCGCGAGGGTCGCGAAGCAGGCGGCCAGCGCGATGAAGAGATGGCGGCGCATCATCATCGGAAGGTGAACGCCACCTGTGGCGGCGGCAAGGCGTTCAGGCCGGCGCCCGGAACCGGCGGAAGCGCCAGTCCGGCCGCACGCTGCGCACGAGCATCAGCTCGCCGACGTTCTCCGGGGTCAGGATGCCGACGAGGCGCCCGTGCTCGTCGGTGATGAACAGGGCGGGGGACTTGGCCCGGGTCATGAGGGTGAGCGCCGTCTCGAGCGGCCGCCAATGGTTCACCGCCGGGACGTCGTGGTCCATCACGTCGAGGACGGGGGTGCCGGCCCCGCCCTGGCTCAGGGCCTTGATCAGCCCGTCCTTGGTGAGGAGGCCGCGGGGATGGCCGCCCCCGTCGACGACCGGAAACTCCTTTTGCGACGTGCGGATCAGCAGCGCGACCGCGTCCTCGAGGGTCGCGTCCGGCGACAGGGTCTCGACCGGGCTGATCATCACCTCCCGGACCGACAGGCCGCGGGTGCCGTCCTGGAAGGCGACGTGCTGCGCCTCCGCGGTCGCCGCGAGATAGACGAAGAGGGCGATCACGATCAGCATCGGGTTCACGAACAGCCCGAGCAGCGCGAAGACGAAGGCCGAGCCCTGGCCGATGCGCGCCGCGATGCGGGTCGCCTCGGCCCGGCCCCGGCGCATGGCGACGAGGGCCCGCAGGACGCGCCCGCCGTCCATCGGGAAGGCCGGGATCAGGTTGAACACGACGAGGAAGATGTTGGCGGCGGCGAGCCGCGCCATCAGCCCCATGCGGGGATCGTCGATCCGGGCCATGTGGTCGGTCTCGACCTGCCCGCCGCCGGTGCCGAGGAGGAGGATCAGGACCAGGGCGATGACCACGTTCACCGCCGGCCCGGCGAGCGCCACCACGAGCTCCTCCCGCGGCTTTTCGGGAATGCGCTCGAGGCTCGCGACGCCGCCGATGGGCCAGAGCGTCACCTCGGGGGTGCGGATGCCGTAGCGCCGTGCGGCGAAGATGTGGCCGAACTCGTGCGCCAGGACGCAGGCGAAGATCAGGACGATGAAGACGACGCTCTCGAGCGCCTGGTCGCGGCCGGCGACGCGCCACTGCGCCGCCCCGATCCACACCAGAAACAGAAGGAAGGTGATGTGGATCCGGATCACCGTGCCGGCGATCGTGCCGATCGGAATGGACCAGAGCATCGCGTTCTCCCGGAGCCTCTCCCAAGATCGAGAACGCCGGGCGCGCCCGCAAGGCTATGCGCGAGAGAGCGGCGAGGAGGGAACGCTCCCTTGACCGTCCGGCCCGGGATTCGCATGGTCCTTCCTCGCAAGCTGCGAGGCGAATCGATGCGCTGGGCTGCCCTCGTGACCGCGTTGATGCTTCTCGGCGTGGCGGCCCCGGCCGTCGCCGAGCACAAGGAGATCGAGCCGGCGGAGCGGCGCATCCTTCCCTGGGACGCGGACATCCCCGGCTGCGACGACACCCTCGTGCTCGCCGAGATCACCACCCGCTTCGCCGAGCGCGAGGCCCGGTTCTGGAACTCCGCCCTGCGCCTCCTCGCCTACGAGAACATCCGGCCGACCGCCTGGCGGCCGTGGCGCCTCGACCACATCCCGCGCCGGTTCTGCCAGGCGACCGCGCACGTCTCCGACGGGCGCAAGCGGACCCTCTTCTATACGGTGCAGGAGGACCTCGGCACGATCGGGTCGAGCTGGGGGGTCGACTGGTGCGTCGTCGGCATCGACCGGCACTGGGACCACGCGCCCTGGTGCCGCATGGCGCGCCCGTGAGGGCCGCGGGCCTCGCCGCCGCCCTCGCCCTTCTCGCGACCTTTGCCGCCGCGCAGCCGTCGGAAACCCGGGGCGGGACCCCGGGCGCGTTCGACTTCTACGTCCTCGCCCTGTCCTGGTCCCCCGGCTTCTGCGAGGTCGAGGGCGATGCCAAGGGCCGGGAGCAATGCGCGCCGGGGAGCGGGCTCGGCTTCGTCGTGCACGGCCTGTGGCCCCAGTTCGAGCGCGGCTACCCGACCGAATGCGGCGCCGGGCGGGGGCCGAGCCGCCTCGACCTCGAGGAGGCCTCGAACCTGTTTCCGAGCGAGGGCCTCGCCCGCCACCAGTGGCGCCGGCACGGCACCTGCTCGGGCGAGAGCCCGTCCGGCTATTTTCGCGCCGTTCGGCGGGCCCGGGAGAGGGTCAAGGTTCCGCCCGCGTTCGAGGGCGCGGCCGGCGACGTGCGCACCACGCCGCTCGAGGTCGAGCGCGCCTTCGCCGCCGCCAATCCGGGCCTCCGCGCCGACATGATGGCGGTCGCCTGCCGCCGCGGCGTGCTGCAGGAGGTGCGCGTCTGCCTGACCCGCGACCTGCGCGCGTTCCGCACCTGCCCCGAGGTCGACCGCTCCGGCTGCCGCTTCGGCGACCTCGCGGTGCCGGCGCCCCGGTAGCCGCGCGGCGGCTCCCGGCGTTTCTCCCCATGAACTACCGGCACGCCTTCCACGCCGGGAACTTCGCCGACGTGATGAAGCACGTGGTCCTCCTGCGCGTGCTCGGGCACCTGCTCAGGAAGGAGACGCCGTTTCGCGTGGTCGACACCCATGCGGGGATCGGCCTCTACGACCTCGCCGCCGACGAGGCGGAGCGAACGGGGGAGTGGCGCGAGGGGGTCGGGCGGCTCCAGGCGCCCTTCCCGCCGGAGGCGGAGGCGCTGCTCGCGCCCTACCGAACGGCGCTCGCCGAGACCCGCCGGCGCTTCGGGGACAGCGCCTATCCGGGCTCGCCGCTGATCGCGGCCGGCGCCCTGCGTCGGCAGGACCGGGCCATCTTCGTCGAGCTGCATCCGCAGGACCGCCTCGTCCTCGAGGAGCGCCTGCGCGGCATCCGCAACGCCAAGGTGCTCCATCTCGACGGCTGGACGGCGCTGCACGCCCTCGTCCCGCCGAGGGAGAAGCGGGGGCTCGTCCTCGTCGACCCGCCCTACGAGGCCCGGGGCGAGCTCGACCGGCTGGGAGCGGAACTCGCCAAGGCGTGGCGCAAGTGGCCGACCGGCATCTATCTCGGCTGGTACCCGATCAAGGGCCCGCGCGACGCGGACGGCGCCGCCCGTGCCCTCGCCGAGGCCGGCCCGAAGGGGCTGCGCCTCGAGCTCCTGGTCGACCGTCCGGACGATTCCCTCCGCCTCCTCGGCTGCGGGCTGTTCGTGCTCAACCCGCCCTGGACCCTGCGCGAGGAGGCCGAAATCCTCCTGCCGGCGCTGAGCGAGCGCCTCGCCCGCGCCGGCTACGGCGCCTTCCGCTGCACGCCGCTCCGCGAAGCCGATTGATCCGCGGCGCGGGCGGTGACATGGGAGGGCGACACCCGGGAGAACCCATGCTCGTCCTCCGCTCGTCCCCGTCCTCGCCCTTCGTGCGCAAGATCCGCATCGCCGCCCAGGTGCTCGGCCTGTGGGACCGCATCCGGGAGGAGCCGGCCGACACCATGAACCCGCAGGATTCACTCGTCGGCCAGAATCCCCTCGGAAAGATCCCGGCCCTCGTGCTCGAGAACGGGGAGGTCCTGTACGATTCCCGGGTCATCGGCCAATACCTCGACGACCTCGCCGGGGGCGGGCGCATCGTGCCGAAAGGGTGGGGGCGCTACGACGTGCTGCGGCGCGAGGCCCTCGCCGACGGGATCATGGATGCGAGCGTGCTGCGGGTCTACGAAATCCGCTTCCGCCCCGAGGAGCGGCGCGAGCCGAGCTGGGTCGAGCGGCAGGCCCAGAAGGTCGAGCGCGGCCTCGAGGAGGCCGAGCGGACCCTGAAGGCGGTGTCCGGGCCGGTCGATCTCGGGCAGATCGCCCTCGCCTGCGTGCTCGGCTATTTGGATTTCCGGTTCGAGGGGCGCTGGCGCGCATCTCATCCGCAACTCGTCGCCTGGCTCGCGGATTTCGAGAAGGCGGTGCCGGCCTTCGACGGGACCCGGCCGCCCCAGGCCTGAGATGGCGCCGGTCGCGCTCGTCACGGGAGGCGCCCGCCGGATCGGCCGCGCCATCGTCGAGCGCCTCGCGGCCGAAGGCTACGCGGTCGCGATCCACTGCGAGCGCTCGGTGAAGGAGGCCGAGGCCCTGGCCGGCACGATCGCGGCCGCGGGTGGCCGCGCGGCTTTGGTCCGGGGGGCGCTCGAGGACGTCGCCGCCGGCTCGGCGCTGGTCGAGGCGGCCGAAAGCGCCCTCGGCCCGGTGACGCTCCTCGTGAACAACGCCTCGGAGTTCGTCGAGGACACGGTCGAGAGCCTCGACGAGGCGATCTGGGACCGGCAATTCGCGGTGAACCTGCGCGCTCCGGCCTTCCTCGTGCGCGACTTCGCCCGCCGGCTTCCTCCCGGCGCGGAGGGCTGCGTGGTCAACGTCCTGGATCAGCGGGTGCTGCGTCCGACGCCGCGGCACTTCTCCTACGCGCTCACCAAGGCGGCGCTGTGGGCCGCGACCCGCACCATGGCGCAGGCGCTCGCGCCGCGCATCCGCGTCAACGCGGTCGGGCCGGGACCGACCCTGAAGAGCGCCGTCCAGGACGACGCGGCCTTCGCGGAAGTGGGTCGGCGCCTGCCGCTGGGCCGCGGGCCGACGCCGGAGGAGGTCGCCGAAGCGGTCGCCTACCTCGCCCGCGCCCGCAGCGTCACCGGGCAGATGATCGCGGTCGACGGCGGCCAGCACCTCGCCTGGCGCACGCCGGAGACCGAAATCCCGGAGTGATCAGTTCTCGACCTGGTCGTCCGCAGGGGCCTGGCGGATGCCGTAGCGCCGCTCGAGACCGGCGCCCTGGTAGCGCGGGCGCTCCGGACGCTCGGGCCGCTCGCCGAACTCCCGGGGCGGGCGCTCCGCCCGCTCGGACGGATCGCGCCCGATCTTGGGCACGAGATGGGCGATGTCGATGAACTCGTCCGCCTGCCGGCGCAGCTCGTCCGCCACCATCGCCGGCTGGGTCGAAATGGTCGAGACGACGGAGACGCGCACGCCCCGGCGCTGCATCGCCTCGACGAGGGAACGGAAATCGCCGTCGCCGGAGAACAGCACCATGTGGTCGATGTGCGGGGCGAGTTCGAGCGCGTCGATGGCGAGCTCGATGTCCATGTTGCCCTTGACCTTGCGCCGCCCGGTGGAGTCGACGAACTCCTTCGTGGGCTTGGTGACGACCCGGTAGCCGTTGTAGTCGAGCCAGTCGATCAGCGGCCGGATCGACGAATATTCCTGGTCCTCGATCAGCGCGGTGTAGTAGAACGCCCGCACCAGATAGCCCCGACTCTGGAACTCCTTCAGGAGTCGCTTGTAGTCGATGTCGAAGCCGAGCGTCTTCGTCGTGGCGTAGAGGTTGGCCCCGTCGATGAAGAGGGCGATGCGCTGCTGTCCGTTGGTCATGAATCCTTCCGGGGGATGCCGGGACCCTGGTCGGCGGGGGATCGCCTCGGTGCGTCGCGGAGCAGGGGCCGGGCGCCTTCAGCCGGGCA
>DATLFZ010000524.1:0-8561 GCA_035540795.1 Beijerinckiaceae bacterium
TCGCGCGCCAATCCTTATCGCGAATGGCTCGAGCGGTCGCAGATCGTCCTGGAGGACCTGCGCCCGGTCCAGGCGCGCGAGTCGCGCACGGACGTCTCCCTCCTCGATCGCCAGCAGGCGTTCGGCTACACGCAGGAAGACCTCAAGCTGCTCATGCAGCCCATGGCCGTCACCGGCCAGGAGGCGGTCGGCTCCATGGGGACGGACACGCCGATCTCGGCCCTCTCGGACAAGGCCAAGCTGCTCTACACCTATTTCAAGCAGAACTTCGCGCAGGTGACGAACCCGCCGATCGATCCGATCCGCGAGGAGCTCGTCATGAGCCTCGTCTCGTTCATCGGGCCGCGGCCGAACATCTTCGACCTCGAAGGCACGTCGCGGCGCAAGCGCCTCGAGGTGCGCCAGCCGATCCTGACCAACGAGGATCTCGAGAAGATCCGCTGTATCGGCCATTTCGAGGACCGGTTCGACACCAAGACCCTCGACATCACCTATCCGGTCGAGGCCGGCGCCGCCGGCATGGACGGGGCGCTCGACCGCCTGTGCGACCGGGCCGAGGCGGCGGTGCACGGGGGCTACAACATCATCATCCTGTCCGACCGCATGGTCGGGCCGGACCGCATCCCGATCCCGGCCCTGCTGGCCACGGCGGCGGTGCACAACTACCTGATCCGCAAGGGGCTTCGCACTTCGGTCGGGCTCGTGGTCGAATCCGGCGAGCCGCGCGAGGTGCACCATTTCGCCTGCCTCGCCGGCTATGGCGCCGAGGCCATCAACCCCTACCTCGCCTTCGAGACGCTCTTGGCGATGAAGGACGAGCTGCCGCCGGAGGTGTCCGAGGAGGAGATCGTCCAGCGCTACATCAAGTCGATCGACAAGGGGCTGCTCAAGGTGATGTCCAAGATGGGCATCTCCACCTACCAGTCCTATTGCGGCGCGCAGATCTTCGACGCGGTCGGCCTCAAGTCCGAGTTCGTCAACCGGGACTTCTTCGGCACGGCGACGACCATCGAGGGCATCGGCATGACGGAGATCGCCGAGGAGACCGTGCGCCGGCACCGGGACGCCTTCGGCGAGGCGCCGGTGTTCCGCGAGGCCCTCGACGTCGGCGGCGAATACGCCTACCGCCTGCGCGGCGAGGAGCACGTCTGGAACCCGGACACGGTCGCGACCCTGCAGCACGCCGTGCGCCTCGACGCGCAGGAGCGCTACCGGGAATTCGCCCGGCTCGTGAACGAGCAGGACCACAACCTGCGCACCATCCGCGGCCTGTTCCGCCTGAAGACCGCCGCGGAGACCGGTCGCGCGCCGGTGCCGCTCGACGAGGTCGAGCCGGCGGCCGAGATCGTCAAGCGCTTCTCGACCGGCGCCATGTCGCTCGGCGCCATCTCCAAGGAGGCGCACGAGACGCTGGCGCTCGCCATGAACGCCATCGGGGCGAAGTCGAACACCGGCGAGGGCGGCGAGGATTCCCGCCGCTACCGGCCCCTGCCCGATGGGCGCTCCAAGCGCTCGGCCATCAAGCAGGTCGCCTCCGGCCGCTTCGGCGTCACGACCGAGTACCTCGTCAACTCGGACATGATGCAGATCAAGATCGCGCAAGGCGCGAAGCCCGGCGAGGGCGGCCAGTTGCCCGGCCACAAGGTGGACGCCAACATCGCGCGCCTGCGCCACTCGACCCCCGGCGTCGGCCTGATCTCGCCGCCGCCGCACCACGACATCTACTCGATCGAGGATCTGGCCCAGCTGATCTTCGATCTGAAGAACGTGAACCCGAAGGCGGACGTGTCGGTGAAGCTCGTCGCCGAGGTGGGCGTCGGCACGGTCGCGGCCGGCGTCGCCAAGGCGCGGGCCGACCACATCACCATCTCGGGCTTCGAGGGCGGCACGGGCGCCTCGCCCCTGACCTCGATCAAGCACGCGGGCAGCCCGTGGGAGATCGGACTCGCCGAGACGCAGCAGACGCTCGTCCTCAACCGCCTGCGCGGGCGCGTCGCGCTCCAGGCCGACGGCGGCCTGCGCACCGGCCGCGACGTGATCGTCGCCGCGCTCCTCGGGGCGGACGAGTTCGGCTTCTCGACGGCGCCGCTGATCGCCGCCGGCTGCATCATGATGCGCAAGTGCCACCTCAACACCTGCCCGGTCGGGGTGGCGACGCAGGATCCCGTGCTGCGCAAGCGCTTCAAGGGCCAGCCGGAGCACGTGATCAACTACTTCTTCTTCGTCGCCGAGGAGGTGCGCGAGATCATGGCCGAGATGGGTTTCGCCCGCCTCGCCGACATGATCGGATGCTCCGACCTGATCGAGAAGCGGGAGGCGATCGAGCACTGGAAGGCGCGCGGGCTCGACTTCTCGCGCATCTTCCACAAGCCGCAGGTCGGCCCCGACGTCGCGATCCGCCACGTCGAGCGCCAGGAGCACCCGATCGCAACGGTGCTCGACCGCAGGCTGATCGAGGCGGCGCGGCCAGCCCTCGAGGACGGCACGCCGGTGACGATCGAGGAGCGCATCGGCAACGCCGACCGGGCGACCGGCGCCATGCTGTCGGGGGAGGTCGCCGTCCGCCACGGGCACGACGGCCTGTCGGACGACACGATCTGCGTGAAGCTGACCGGCACCGCCGGCCAGAGCTTCGGCGCCTGGCTCGCCGCCGGCGTGACGCTGATCCTCGAGGGCGACGCCAACGACTACGTCGGCAAGGGGCTTTCGGGCGGCAAGCTGATCGTAAAACCGTCGCCGGCGTCGCGGGCCCCGGCGGAGAGCTCCATCGTCGTCGGCAACACGGTGCTGTACGGGGCGATCGCGGGCGAGTGCTATTTCCGCGGTGTCGCCGGCGAGCGCTTCGCGGTCCGAAATTCCGGCGCCATCGCGGTGGTCGAGGGCACCGGCGACCACGGCTGCGAATACATGACCGGCGGCGTGGTCGTGGTGATCGGGCGGACCGGGCGCAACTTCGCCGCCGGCATGTCGGGCGGCATCGCCTACGTCCTCGACGAGGACGGCAGCTTCGCCCGGCGCTGCAACCTGTCCATGGTCGACCTCGAGCCGGTGCCGGAGGAGGAGGACCTGATGCAACGCCTCCACCACCACGGCGGCGATCTCGAGACCAAGGGGCGCATCGACATCCTCGCCAACATGTCGGGTCACGACGAGGAGCGGCTGATGCAGCTCATCTCGAACCACCTGACCTACACGGGCTCGACCCGGGCCAAGGCGATCCTCGACGACTGGGCGACCTACCGGACGAAGTTCGTCAAGGTCATGCCGGTCGAGTACCGCCGCGCCCTGCAGGAGATGGAACGGGAGCAGATGCTGCAGGCGGCGGAGTGAATCGACCACCCCGCCGTTGACATCGAATTTCTGTACATACAGATAATCGATGGCGATCAGTTTCGATCGCGCCAAGCGGGACCGGACGTTCGCCGAGCGGGGTCTGGCCTTCGAGGATGCGGAGCGGGTCTTCGAAGGGCCGACCTACGACGAGGTGGACACCCGTCGGGATTACGGGGAGGTCCGGACGATCACGGTCGGGTGGCTGTCCGGTCGGATGGTGGTGGTCGTGTGGACGCCGCGGGGCGGCGTCCGGCACGTGATTTCGATGAGGAAGGCCAATGACCGGGAACAAGCGCGCTATCGCGAGCGACTTGGCCAAGGTTGACGCGCACCGGATCACGCCGGAGGAGTACGAGGAGATCCCGGAACTCGACGACGATTTCTTCGAGCGCGCCGACTATTACGAGGGCGGCAGGCTCGTGCGGCGCGGCCGGCCGCCTTCGGCCCATCCGAAGGTGGCGATCAGCATCCGCCTGTCGGAGGACGTGCTGACCCGGTTCAAGGCGACCGGCCCGGGCTGGCAGTCGCGCATCGACGCGGCGCTGAAGGAATGGCTCGACCAGAACCCGGAGCGGGTGAAGGGCTGAGGTGGAGGGCGGGGCGATGGAGGCGAGGAAGGTGGCCCTGTTCCGAAGCGGCCGAAGCCAGGCGGTTCGCATCCCCCGGGACTTCGAGCTGCCCGGGACGGAGGCGATCATGCGCAGGGAAGAGGGGCGCCTCGTGATCGAACCCGCCGGCAAGAGGTCGCTGCTGGCCCTGTTGGCCGAGTTCGAGCCGATCGAGGAGGACCTTGCGGAGGTCGAGGACAAGCCGCCCGAGCCGGTCTCGCTCTGAATGCGCTACCTGCTCGACACGAACGTCATCTCGGCGTCGAGGGGAGAGCCGCAGGGCGGCTTCGCCCGACTGGACGTGGAGAACTGGATCGGTGAATAGCGGCCGGCGGTCGCGGAATGGGACGGCCCCGAGCGGGCCCGGAAGAATTGGTTCGAGGGTCGAATGGGCAAGGTCACGGGGTTTCTCGAATACGACCGGCAGGAGCAGAAGTACCAGCTCGCCGGCGACCGCATCCGCCATTTCCGCGAGTTCACGCTGCCGCTCGACGATTCCGACCTGCGCAAGCAGGCGGCGCGGTGCATGGATTGCGGCATCCCGTTCTGCCACGGGCCGACCGGCTGCCCGGTCCACAACCAGATCCCCGACTGGAACGACCTCGTCTACATGGACGACTGGGAGGAGGCCGCCCGCAACCTCCACTCCACCAACAACTTCCCCGAATTCACCGGGCGCGTCTGCCCGGCCCCGTGCGAGGAGGCCTGCACCCTCAACCTCGAGGACCAGCCGGTCACCATCAAGACGATCGAGCAGGCGATCGCCGATAAGGCCTGGCAGATGGGCTGGGTCAAGCCGGAGCCGGCCGAGACCGTCACCGGCAAGCGCGTCGCGGTTGTCGGATCGGGACCGGCCGGCCTCGCCGCCGCCCAGCAGCTCGCCCGGGTGGGGCACGAGGTGCACGTGTTCGAGCGCGAGCCGAAGGCCGGCGGCCTCCTGCGCTACGGCATCCCCGACTTCAAGATGGAGAAGCACCATATCGACCGCCGCGTCCGCCAGATGGAGGCGGAGGGCGTGGTGTTCCACTACGGCGTCGAGATCGGGCCCACGAAGTCGTTCGCGAGCCTGCACAACGAGTTCGACGCCGTCCTCGTCGCGGGCGGCGCCGAGGCGCCCCGCGACCCCAAGCTGCCCGGGCAGGACCTCGCCGGCGTCCACTTCGCCATGCCCTACCTGACCCAGCAGAACCGGCGGGTCGGGAGCGAGCCGGTCGAGGGCGCGCCGATCCTCGCCGGCGGCAAGAACGTCATCGTCATCGGCGGCGGCGACACCGCGTCCGATTGCATCGGCACCGCCTTCCGGCAGGGCGCGCTGTCGGTGACCCAGCTCGACATCCGGCCGCGCCCGCCGGAGCGGGAGGACAAGCTCGGCGTGTGGCCCTACTGGCCGACCAAGATGCGCACGTCCTCGAGCCAGGCGGAGGGCGCCGAGCGCGAATTCCAGGCGGCGACCCTGCGCATCGAGGGCAAGAACGGTCGCGCGATCGGCGTCGTCTGCGCCCGGGTCGACGACAAGCGCCAGCCGATCCCCGGCACGGAGTTCCTGCTGCGGGCGGACCTCGTCTTCATCGCCATCGGCTTCGCCGGGCCGGTCCGCCACGGCCTCCTCGAACAGGCGGGCGTGGACCTCGACCGGCGCGGCAACGTGCTCGCGGACGACCGGGACTACCGCACCTCGAATCCCAAGGTTTTCGCCGCCGGCGACATGCGCCGCGGCCAGTCGCTCATCGTCTGGGCGATCCGCGAGGGGCGCCAGGCGGCCCGCGCCATCGACCTCCACCTCATGGGGGAGACCGTCCTCCCCCTCTGACGGTCCCGCTCCGGTTCAGGAGCGCGGCCAGCGGAAGTCGTCGGCCCGCCCCGGCCGCGGCGGCAGGGGCATGCCGTCGCGCAGCGCCCGGTCGGCGAGATAGGCGTCGGCGGGCGCGGGCGGCGCCTTGAGGAGCGCGCCTCCCGGCGACACGTCGGCCCGGTTGAGCGGCACGACGGGGCCGGCGAGGGGCCGGGCCGGCAGGGACGGCAGCCCGTCCGGCTCCGGCAGGGGCGGCAGGGCGGCGCTGATGATGTTGTCGATCTCGCTGTCCGACAGGGTCTTGCCCGGCTCGGCCGGGCCCGCGGGCGCGGCCGGCACCGCGACGGCGGGAGCCCGCGTCTCCATCAGGCGCTTGATCTCGACCTCGGCGAAATGCGCCGCCTTGCGGGCGCCGGCGCGGGTGAAGTGCACGCCGTCGTTGGTGCGCAGCCGGACGATCTGCCCGGCCACGTCCGGACCGGTCGCGTCGTAGCGGTTCTGGTCGTTGACGAAGGCTTCCCAGATGTCGACGTAGACGCCGCCCGCCTTCTGCACGCGCTCCCGGTAGATCCCGTTGAGCGTGATCAGGTCGGCCGACAGGCGATCGTTGCGCATGGGCGGGACGCCGACCCAGACCAGCGGGATGCGGCGCTCGGAGAAGGCCTGCACGATCGCGTCGACCCGTTCCCGGTAGATTTCCCGCCAGCGCTCCGACAGGGGCTCGTGCGAGGCCTCGCCCTCCCGGATCGTCTGGCGGTCGTTGGCGCCGAGCATGACCACCGCGAAGGTGACCTTGTTGTCGCCGCTCAGGAACTCGCGGATGGCCTTCGGCCAGTCGTGGTGGTCGGTGCGGACGAGGCCGCTGTCGCCGCGGGTGCGGCGCACCACGGCGATGTCCTCGCGGGTCTCGAGGGCGTCCTCGAGGCCGTGGGCGACGAGGTCGGCGAGGGAATCGCCGAACACGGCGATGTGGGTCGAGGCCTCGACGGCGGGCTTCCTCTGCCGGGCGGCGGCCGCGGGCGCCGCCGGCACGGCGGGCGCCCGGGCGCGCTGCACGGGCCGCTCGCGCCGCTCGTAGGGACGCGCCTGCTGGGGCGGCGGCTGATACCCGAACGGGGCGAAGGGGTTGTAATAGGCGGGCGGGGCCTGCTGCGGATAGTAGTAGCCGGGCGGGGGCTGGCGCGGATAGGCCTGCCGCGGGTCGACCTGGTAGGGGCGCGGATCGCGGCCGTAGGCCGGATAGGCCCGCGCCGGCTGCTCGCGCCGGGTCGCCGGCCGCTGGCTCGGCGCATAGCGCTGCGGCGGCACGTAGCCCCGCTGCAGGTGGAAGTAGCGGGATTCGTGCTCGCTCTCGGCGAAGGAGGAGGGTCCCCCCGTCGCGAAGAGGAGGAGGCTCGCGAGCAGCATGCCCGTGACGCTTCGAAGACGCATCGCCGGTCCGGTCCTTTCGCCCCGCCGGCTCCCAATATAGGCGATTTCCGCCGCCGCGTCAGGCCACGCTCGCTCCGGCCTCAGCGGACCTCGCGCAGGTGCTCCAGGACGGCGATGTCGGCGTAGCCGTCCGGCAGGATGCCCCGGTGCAGCTGGAAGGCCCGCACCGCCTCCCGCGTCATGCTGCCGAACTTGCCGTCGGTGTTGCCGCTGTAGAAGCCGAGCTCGGCGAGGCGGCGCTGCAGCTCCTGGCGCTGGAGCGCGTTCAGCATCGGCTCGTCCTTCGGCCAGGTGCCCCGGACGGCGGCGCCCCCGAAGATGCGGTCGCCGAGATGGGCGACCCCGAGGGCGTAGGCGTCGGACGAGTTGTAGGTCTTGATCACGTCGTAGTTGGCCGTGACCAGGAAGGCGGGGCCGCGGGCCCCGGCGGGGAGGAACAGGCTCGCCTCGCCGCTCGCCGGCATGGCGTTGCCGTCGGCGCGGCGCACCCCGAGGGCGCTCCAGCCGGCGAAGCCCTGGCGCTGGTTGCGGAAGTCGAAGCCTTCCGGCAGCGCCACCTCGAAGCCCCAGGGCAGGCCCGGCTGCCAGCCGTGCCGGCGCAGGTAGTTGGCCGTCGAGGCGAGCGCGTCCGGGATCGAGGCCCAGATGTCGGCGCGACCGTCCCCGTCCCCGTCGACCGCGAACTTGAGGTAGCTCGACGGCATGAACTGGGTGTGCCCCATGGCGCCGGCCCAGGAGCCGCGCATGGCGGGACGGGCGGCCCGCCCGTCCTCCAGGATCCGCAGGGCGGTCAGGAGCTCCTTGCGGAAGAAGTCGCCGCGGTACTGGGCGAAGGCCAGCGTCGCGAGCGAGCGGAAGACGTCGAGATTGCCGGTGAAGCCGCCGTAGTTCGTCTCCATGCCCCAGACGCCGAGGACCACGGACCGCGGCACCCCGTAGGTCGCCTCGATCCGGTCGAGCACGGCGTTCCACTCGGCGGCGACCTCGCGGCCGCGGCCGATGCGCTCGCCCCCGACCGCGCCGGCGAGGTAGCGCCAGATCGGCTGCACGAACTCGGACTGCTTCTTGGTCAGGGCGACGATCTTGGGATCGGGGCTCGCGCCTTTCAGCGCCGCGTCGAAGGTCGCGCGCGAGATGCCCTGCCCGCGGGCCTCCGCCCACAGCCCGTCGAGGAAGCGCCGGAACTCGGCCTGGCTCTTGTCGGCGGCGGCCTGCTGCGGCCGGGCCGGGGCGGGGGCCTGCGCCAGGGCGGGCGCGAGCGGCAGCATCAGGGCGAGGGCGCATCCGCCGAGGCGGCGCAGAGCCGCGCGCGAGATCAGCGTCATTCCGAAAACACCCGGGTTCGAGATGAGGACGCGCCCCTTGCCGGTGCAAAGCGGCATAATCATGGTTGAGGA